>JAUZEY010000497.1 GCA_030838785.1 Actinomycetota bacterium
GAGGCCATCGGTCCCGTTGGCGGCGACGTCGACGGCGAAGCCCTCGGCCTCGAGGCCCCGCCTCAGGGCGTCGGCGATGCGCTCCTCGTCCTCCACCACCAGGATCCGCATGCCCCATTGTCGCTCGCCCGGGTGGCTTTCCCTGAAGCCGGCTTCAGGTCGCTTCAGGAAGCCCGAAGGCGGGCGGCGGCATCCTCGCATGGTCGTTCCGTCCCTTTTGTCAGGAGAATCCCCCTATGACCTCAGCCGCGACGACCGTCCGGCCGACGCGCCGCGTCCAGTCCCCCATCCTCGAGGCCCTCACCATCGTGGGCCTCGTCGGCATCGCCTGGGTCCACATCCTCGACCTGTCGGGCAAGATGGAGGAGACCCCCTACCTCGGCTTCGCCTACATCGGCCTCATCGCCGGCTGCGCCGCCGCCGCCGTGCTCCTGGCCCGCCGTGACCGCCGCGGCTTCGTCCTGGCCGGCGGGCTGGCTGCGGCCACGTTCCTCGCCTACTGCCTGTCCCGCACCACCGGGCTTCCCGCCGCCACCGACGACGTCGGCAACTGGACGGAAACGCTCGGTGTCTGGTCCCTCGTCTTGGAGGGGGCGGTCGTGGCCCTCTCCGCCGCCGCCCTCACTGGACCAGCTCGACGGAGTCACCCCGCAGACGGATCGTGACCCGGGCGGAGTTGTCGTCGAAGGTGGTCTCGTGGACGGTCCGGGCCGGGTTGGCCACCGTCTCGAGGACGTACACGCCGTCGGGGACGCCGGAGATCTCGATGTACTGGTCGGCCAGGAACCAGTTGTAGACGTCGGCCCAGCCGACCGAGATGCCGTTGACCATGTAGGTGCCGTGCCCGTCGTGCTCGGTGGCGGTGTTGCAGCGCGGGAAGTAATAGGTGCGGGGCGCTTCCCCTTTGTAGGGAACGCCTATCGGGTCGGCGCCGAAGCGGGTGTTCTCGACGTCGATCATGCAGAAGCCGTTCTTGCGGCCCTCCCGCACCTTCTCCAGCGTCCCGTCGGGCCGGGGCCGGTAGAGGAACGCCTGGCCGAAGTTCTTGTAGTGGAAATGGGCGTGGACGGGGTGGAAGACGTAGCTGTCCACCGTCACCTCGCTGAACGTGCCGTCGCTGGCGAAGATCCGTTGCCGGAGCTGCTGGTCGGTGGCCAGGCCCTCCATCCGGTAGCGAAGCTCGAAGGGCCCGTCGCCGATGTTGGCGATCACCTGGTCGAAACGCAGGCAGCGCCGGGCGCCCTGTTCCGCCACCTCCTCCGGGTAGCAGCTGGGCGTGCCGTCCTGCTTGTGGTCGGCGAAGTAGGCCCCCGTCCTCAGGTGAGGGTGGCGGACGGGCAGGGTGACGAGGTTGGGTAGCAGCGGACGGGCCGGCTGCGCCGCCGGGTCGCGCTCCACCTCGGCGAAGCCCCGGTAGTCCATCGGGCCGTTGACGACCCGGGGCACGACCACGACCCGGTACCGCCCGTTGGCCGTGTCGTGGAGGCGGACGGATTCCCCGGTGGAGGCGATGGCCCCGTCGGAGCGCCCGGCCAATGACCCATCGGGCCCGTAGACGTACAGGTCGAGGTCGTTCTCCTCGTCGGGCCACTCGATGGCGATCTGCACCCCGCCCGGGTCGCCGTCCCACACTCCGGCCGGCAGCGCCACCTCGACCCCGAACTCGTCGCACACCAGACGCTCGCACGAACCCGCCACGCCGTAGAGGCGCGGCTCCGACGGCGCTGCGACGTCATGGAATTCCCCGTCCCACGCCACCGTGGCCGCTGTCGCGGCGAGGACACCGGCGCCGTCCGTCCGCCCCCCGGCCCGGGCCGCCCCGGCCTGCACCCCCGACCCGACGAGCGCGAGCACGAGCGCCAGCCTCAGGCCAGCCCGTTCCCGCCGCCGCCGCCCGCCCATCGTCGCTCCCGCCCGTTACCCGGGATTCTCGGCGACAGCCCCGTCGCCTGTCCACCACGACACGGGTCCGGGCGGGCCGGGGGGAGGCAGTCTTCCCACGCCGACCGCCCCAGCTCGGCCAGCTCGACGACGGGCCGGGGCTCGCCGGCCGGGTCGGCGGCGCCTGCCCGCCAGAGATCGAGATGCGCCCGGTCGCAGAAGAGGTCGGCCGTGGCGCAGAAGTCCCGCAGGACGTGTTCGCACCCACCGGGCGGCAACCAGCCCCAGGCATCGCCATCCGGAACGCCGTCCTCCAGGGGTACCCGGAGCTCGGCACCGCAGTAGCCGCAGGTCGTAACCGCCGTGGCCGACCAGCCGAGGGCGGCAGGGATCGCCACGGCGTCGAAGCCGCACCAGGTCGAGATCCTTGCCAGGGACACCCCCGAACCGTCGGGCCGTCCCCCCGGAGGAGCCGCGGGCCGTCCCCCCGGCGGAGCCGCGCCCAGCTCCGCGGGCGGAGCCGCGGGCCGTTCCACAGCGTGTCGCGTCGGGCGGCCCGTCACGCCGGCGATGCCGTCGAGCCGGCCGTCCGGAGCCGTCGTGGCCCGGCCCGCCGCCACCAGCGCCCCGACCACTGACGCAGCCGCGTCCTCCGAGACGCCGGCCGCCGCCGCCAGTTCGCCCGGTAGGAGATACCGCCCGGCGAGCAGGGCGGCGAAGCCGGCCCGGCGTACAGCCCGTTCGAGCCCGGGGTCGCTCAAACCCAGTCGGGGCCGATCCGGGTGCAACTGGCCAGGTGGTGGCAGTGGTCGGTGGCCACCTGGCGGGCGGCGGCCACCACGGCGGCGACGCTGCGGTCACGGATGGAGTAGGTGGAGGTCCGGCCCCAACGCTCGGCCTCCACGAACCCGCACCACCGCAGGCAGGCCAGGTGGTTCGACACCCGGCTCGGCGAACAGCCGAGCCGCTCGATGAGCTCCGCCACGGTGCGGGGCCGCTCCAACAGCAGCTCGATGATCCCGAGACGGGTCGGGTTGCCCAGGACCCGGAAGAGCCGGGCCGCAGCCAGGTCGAGCTCGGGGACCGTCGGAGCGGCCGTGGCTGTCGGTGGCGTCATGGGGAGCGAGGTTAGGGGACGATCCGGGACGGAGCCTCCCGGGAGAACCCAACAGGAAAACCGGGGCGGTTGGTACGGTCCCCGCCGCACCCCGACGACACGCGCCCGGAGGCAGTCCCGCCGATGCACCTCACAACCTGTCTCCGTACCCCGCTCCTCGTCCTCGCCGCCCTCGGGGTCGCCGCCGCCGCGGGCCCGGCGGGCGGCGCGAGGCCCCGTCCGGCCGGCGCCAGCCTCCGCCAGGAGGAGGCGGCGATGCCCGGCACCGGCGTCGGCATGTACACCGACGACTCCGTCGCCCACCAGGTCTCCAGCTTCACGATCAACCCGAAGATGGTCAGCTGCGGCGTGGGCACCCTGGCCGCCGGGGGCGACTCGTCGGGCCCGTTCGCCATGCTGATGTACTCGACCCGGATCGACACCTACAGCGTCGACGCCGACGCCGGCGAGATCCGGGCCACCGGCCGCATGCGCTCGATCACCAAGGTCGGCGGCGCCGTGGTCGAAGACGCCGAGCACGACTTTTTGGCCATCGCCGCCTCGACCGTGCGCCACGGAGGGTTCGAGGACGCCGTCCACGCCGGCGGCGACCGCTTCGACGTCCACTTCTCGACGCCGTTCTGGGACCGCTACAACCCCATGTGCTCCCCGTCCGTGGTGGCCGCCGGCAAGTGCCGCTTCGGCGGCGAACTGCTCCTCGGCCACGTCTTCATGCCCCACTAGGCACCGATGAAGACGGGCCGGCGGCTCCTCCTGGGCCTCGCGCTGATACTCACGCTCGGGACGCCAACGCTCCCGGCGGCCCACGCCCGCGCCGCGGCGCTGCCGCCCAACTGGCGTTCATCCACCGGCGATGGAGCGGATAACGAACGCCGGTTGGACGGGAACCCGTCCGGCGCCGCAACTGGCGTTCATGTACCGGGGATAGAGCGGAAATCGAACGCCGGAATGCCGGGGCTCGGGCCGGCGGCGGGGACGGCACCCGACCGGTCGTCGGCCGAAGCGGCGCCGTCTCCGGCCCCGGCTCCGCTCGGCGTCAACCCCGTCCTCCGGTGGAACGGTGCCCTGCTCGACGCCATCCGGTCGACGAAGACGCCCCCGACCATCGGGGCCCGGGCGCTGGCGGTCACCCACACCTGCATGTACGACGCCTGGGCCGCCTACGACCCGGTGGCGACCGGGACCCGGCTCGGCGGCACGCTGCGGCGGCCGCCCGAGGAACGCACGCCCGAGGCCAGGAACGAGGCGATCAGCCGGGCCGGGCGCCTGGCTCTGGCCGACCTCTTCCCGGCGTCCGCCGCCCGCTTCGATGCCCTGCTGGCCGGCGAGGGCTACGACCCGGCCGAGCCGCCGGCCGACGGGAGCCCGGCCGGGGTGGCGCTGCGGGCCTGCCGGGCCGTCCTCGACTTCCGCCACCACGACGGCGCCAACCAGCTCGGCGACGAGCCGGGCACGGTCGGGGGCCCGTACTCCGACTACACCGGCTACCGCCCGGCCAACACGCCCGACCATCTCTCCGACCCCGACCGGTGGCAGCCCCAGCGGGTGCCCGACGGGCGGGGCGGCAGCACGGTGCCGCCGTTCCTGACCCCGCAGTGGGGGCGGGTCGTGCCCTTCGCCGCCGG
>JAUZEY010000501.1 GCA_030838785.1 Actinomycetota bacterium
TGTCGGCCAGGACGTTCCGGAGCTCCCAGGGGTCGGCCCGGAGGTCGTAGTACTCCCGGAAGGTGACGGTCACGTTGTCGGTGTCGTAGTACTCGATGTACTGGTAGTCGGCGGTGCGCAGCGTGGCCCACGTCGGGATCCCGCGATGGCCCTTGTACCCGGCCGGCGTCGCCCGTCCGACGGGGCCGAACTCGAGCAGCTTCTCGTCCCGGGCCGGCCGGCCGGGCAGGAACGACCGGCCGTCGAGGGGATAGCGCAGCTCCGGCGGCGTGTAGCCCGCCGCGTCGAGGTAGGTCGGGAGGAAGTCCTCGCCGCCGACGAGGCGGTGGTCGACGACTCCGGCGGGGAGGACCCCGTCCCACCGGGCCATCAACGGCACGTTGATGTGTTCGCTGTACGGCATGCCCTTGCTGGTGAGACCCCGGTCGCCATGGGCGAAGCCGTTGTCGGAGGTGAAGATCACCAGCGTGTTGGCGAGTTCGCCGTTGTGCTGGAGGGTGGTCATGAGCCGGTCGACCATGTCGTCCACGGCCAGCAGCGTCTTCATCTGGCCCTCGTAGGTGACCGCGCCACAACTCGACGGGAAGGAGTTGTTGCGGATGTAGGGCACCTTGTCGGCCTTGGCGGCGTGGTTGTTGTCGCCCTCGACCGTCACCGCCGGCGACGGCGCGAAGGCGGGAACCGGTGTGGTGTCGTAGCGGGGCGGCCAGTTGTAGAGCGTGTGCAGGTCGCAGGCGGTGGGCGTGGCCTCCATGTTGTTGTGCGGCGCGTGGGGGGCGACCTGCATGAACCACGGGTGTGAGGGGTCGGCGGCGAACCCGTCGATGTACTGGACGGCCTTGTCGGCGATGAAGTCCGTCGAGTACGGCGCGGTCACCCACGTGTGGCTCGTGGCACCGGGGTCCTTGACCCAGAACGGGGCGTTGACGTAGCCGCCCTGGAAGGCGGCGTACTGATCGAAGTGGGGCGGCTCGTAGCGGAAGGTCCAGTCGGTGATGAACTTCCCGACGAGCGCGGTGCGGTAGCCGTCGTCGTGGAGGTAGCGGGGGCTGATCCAGTCCCGGTCGAGGTTGTCGCCGGAGTAGTTGTCGACCACCTGATGGTTGTGCGGCATCCGCCCGCTCCAGATGGTGGCCCGCTCGGGGCAACACAGCGACGTGGTGGAATAGCCGTTGTCGAACGTCGTTCCCGCCTCCGCCAGCCACTTCTTCGTCTTCACCAGCACGTCGGGCTGGTCCATGACGCCCTCGGCGCGGGCGTCGTCGACCAGGACGAACAGGATGTTCGGTTTCGCCTTGCCGAGCGGCAGGGGGCCGGTGAGGGGCGCCGGCGGCAGCGCAGTGCCGTCCGGGACGGTGGACCCTCCGGATCCGGAGGCCGGCGTCACGGACGGGAGGGCCGGCAGGCCGTTGCCGGCCCCCACGGCCACACCGCCGGCGATGCCCCGGTTCCCCTTCGGCGCGGATCCGAGCGACGGAGCGTCGCCGAAGGCGAAGACGTCGCCGCCGTTGCCGAGCTCCCAGTAGCCGGCACCGGTCTGCGAGGGCAGGATGCCGACGACGCGCGCCGCGCCCGGCTTCCCCACCGCCGAACCGAAGAAGGCGGCGTCCCCGTAGGAGAACAGGCCGCCGTCCTGGGCCGCCAGCCAGTAGCCGAGACCGGTGGGGGTGGCCGCCATCCCCACGATCGCCTTGTTCAGCCTGACCGCGCCGGTCGAACCGAAGAACCCGGCGTCGCCGAAGGCGAAGATCCCGCCGTCCGACGCCACCAGCCAGTAGCCCTTGCCGGTGGGGGTGGCCGCCATCCCCACGATCGCCTTGTTCAGCCTGACCGCGCCGGTCGAGCCGTAGAACCCGGCGTCGCCGAAGCTGAAGATCCCGCCGTCGGCGGCGACGAACCAGTAGCCCTGCGAGACGCGGGTGGCCGCCATGCCGACCACCGGCTGGTTGAGTGAGACGTTGCCGGTCGAGCCGAAGAACTGGGCTGAACCGAAGGAGAAGACGCCGCCGTCGGGACCCACCAGCCAGTAGCCGGGGAAGGGCGGGCCGTCTTCGCCGACGGGTTGTGCGGTGTCGGCCCCGGGGGTGACCCCGGCGTGGGCCGCTCGCCCGGGCGACGGCAGGAAGACACCGGTCATGACCACGACCAGGATCAGCGCCGCGTTGCGCCACATCACTGCGATGACGCGTCGGGACGCCGCGCTCAGGCCCATGCCGCAACCGTTCGTGGTCCCCGCCGCCTCCTCCTCCGGCCCGGCACCGACGCCCGGAGGGTTGCACCCCATATGGCCGTTCCCCAGCCGGCGCACCGGGGCACCGGGGCATCGGGGTCCGTTGCGGCCCGCAGGTCGTGACGACACGGACGTCACCCGGCGGCGGGGCCTGGCGGTCTCGTCGGCTGGAAGTGGACACCGCGGGTCTCGAGGACGGTGCAGTCGAGGGTCCACTGGTGGCGGCTGCGGGCGGCCCACTGCTCGAACACGACCTCGGCGTAGGCCTCGGCGTCGTCGACCGTCCAGCCGTTGACCCTGGCCAGGTGGGCCAGCGCGGCGCCGTGGCGGCCCCGCTTGGCCGCGAGGCCGAGATGCTTCACTTCGTGGCAGGCGGGACAGAGGGCGATGAGCCGGACGAGCCGTTGCACCCGGCCGGTGTCGTCGTAGTCCCACACCTCGTGGCATTCGACCGGGTGGCGCCGGCCCCGCCCGGCGCAGATCTCGCACCGGTTCCCCGCCGCCGTCGCCGTGGCCCGGCGGAGCCGCTCCCACACCGCCGGCGTCACGTGGCTGCGCACGTTGGACCACCAACAGGTCGACGGCACCAGCTCCACCGTCAGTCGCGTCACCGGCCGATGGTGCCCCGAACCGTTCCCGCCGGCAAACCCGCCGGCGGCCCTCGCCGATCCCGGTGGCCCGCAGGGGGCGTTGAGGAATATCAGCCGGCTGCCGGCCGTTTCAGGGTTGGAAGGAGGCACGACGATGAAGGTCAGAAGCTCACTGAGATCGTTGAAGCGGCAGGCCGGATCCACGGTCGTCCGCCG
>JAUZEY010000526.1 GCA_030838785.1 Actinomycetota bacterium
GTGCATGTCGCCGGCCTGCTCGAGCAGGCCGGCGGGCGTGCGCTCCATCGGGGCGACGCCAACGGAGCGGTGGCGGCCCTGCTCCGGGCGGCCGACCTCAGCCCGAGGGGCGCGGACCGCAGCCGCCGGCTCACCGAAGCGGCCTATGTCGGCGCCCACGTGGCCGGCGAACTGCGTGACGCGACGCGGCTGCTCGTCGACGCCAGACAGGCCGACCCGGGACGGGGCGGATCGCTCCAGGCCGCGGTCACGACGGCGTTCCTGCTCATCAACGGGGAGGGTGACATCGATACCGCCCACCGGCTGTTGACCGGAGCGATCGCCACCCAGGCCGGACGGTACGACCCCGACGACCGCGCCCTCATCGAAGCGCTCTACATGTTGTGCACGGTGTGCGCCTTCGGCGGCCGCCCCGAGCTGTGGGACCCGTTCCACCGCGCCCTCGCCCGTCTCGAGCCTCGAGTCTCCACCGGCCTGTCTCTGTGCGCCCGCCTCTTCGCCGACCCCGCCCGGGCCACGCCGGCGGCGGTCGACGAGCTCGAGACCATGATCAGCAGCATCCACGACGAGGCGGACCCCGCCACCATCGTGCGCATCGGCAAGGCGTCATTCTTCGTCGACCGGATGACCGGCTGCCGCGAAGCCCACTGGCGGGTGGTTCGCGACGGACGGGCCGGTGGCGCGGTGGCCTCCGCCATCCAGGCCCTGACCAGCCTCTGCCTCGACGACTACCTGGGCGGCGAATGGGATGAGGCGCAGCAGCTGGCTGACGAAGGGCTGGCGCTGTGCGAGGCCCACGGCTATCAGCTGCTGGCGTGGCCGCTGTGGTTCGCCAAGGCGATCATTGCCGCCGCCCGCGGCGACGAGGACACCGCCCGGTCGCTGGCCGACGAGATGGACCGTTGGGCGGCACCCCGCCGAGCGGGGTTCGTCCAGTCTTTCGCCCGGCACGCCCGGGGGCTGGCGGCGCTCGGACGGGGAGACTGCGAGGTTGCCTATCAGGAGCTGTCGTCCATCAGCCCTCCTGGAACCCTCCCCTCTCACGTCCCACTGGCCCTGTGGACGGTGCTGGACATGGTGGAGGCCGCCATCCGCACCGACCGACAGGCGCAAGCCGTCGCCCACGGCGACGTGATGCGCGCTGCCCCCCTGGTGACGCTCTCGCCCCGACTGGCGCTCGTCTCCCTCGGCGCCGCGGCGATCGCCAGTGCTGACGGCGACGACATCGCCCTCTTCGAAGCCGCCCTGGCCACCCCCGGAGCCGGCCGCTGGCCGTTCGACCTGGCCCGGGTCCAACTCGCCTACGGCGAACGGCTCCGGCGGGCGCGGGCTGTGGCGTCGGCCCGGAGGCATCTCGGCTCCGCCCTCGACACGTTCCAGCGGCTCGGGGCCCAGCCGTGGGCCGACCGGGCGCGCCACGAGTTGCGCGCCACGGGCGCGCCCGGAATCGAAGCCAGAGACTTCGACCCGGGCCCGCTCACCACCCAGGAATGCGAGATCGCTCAGCTCGCCGCCCGCGGCCTCACCAACAAGCAGATCGGTGAGAAGCTCTTTCTCTCCCATCGCACGGTCGGAACCCACCTGTACCGCGTCTTCCCCAAGCTCGGGATTTCCTCCCGCGCCGCCCTCCGCGACGCCCTGACGGCCCTCTGAACGCTCAGGACGGCCGGGCCTCGAGGGCGGCCCGGTCCCATCCTCCGAGCTCGGCGGCGGCGTCGTAGGTGCTCTGGAAGAACGCCAGGAGCATCTGGTCGGGGTCCGACGCGGTGCGCACGGCGGTGTACGGCAGGAGGAACTCGCCGAGGGCGGCGTCGTAGTAGGCGCCGGCCGGCTCGACCGCCCAGCCCGCGAACCCCAACGGCTCCGGATAGGCGTAGGCATAGAACGCTCCCTCGTCGCCGCCGCCGGGCCAGTAGCCGCAACTCGAGACCTCGTGGCTGTAGGCCAGTTCCTGGACCCAGTCGGGGCAGTTGGGGACACCGCCGGGGTGCCTGGGGGCCGGCCTTCCGGAGAAGCGGGTGGTGCACAGGTCGTCCCCGCCCCAGAAGAAGTGCACCGGGCTGGCCTTGCCGATGAAACCGGACCGGAACCGCAGGAGCACCTCGTGCATCCGAACCAGCCCCAGCCAGAAGCGATGCGCCGCCGCCGGGTCGTAGGACCGGTGCACCTCGTCCTTGTCGAACGGGATGGCCTCGACGACCTCCTGCGGCCGGGGGTAGATCGTGACGGGCACGCCGATGTCGGTCAGCGCGGCCATCGTCGCCTGGTAGAAGCTGGCGACGGACCGGGGCTCGAGCGGCACCTGGCGCCGCGCCCCGTCGGTGGCCCGCAGGTCGAGGACGTGGTCGACGAAGTCGAACTCGATCTCCAGGCCCCGGTCGCCGGCGGGCATGAGCGACGTGGTGAGACCCCGGGCCGACACGTAGAGCGTGACCTGCCACCAGTGGTTGATCATCGGCTCGAGCGCGAGGCGCACCTTGCCGACGACCTGCGTCCACATGTGCAGCGTGTCGCGGGTGTCCTGCCATCCCGACAGCGTGAGGTCCGGCCACGGTTCGCTCATTGGTTCCAGTGTCTCCACATGCCAAACGGTTCGCCTAGCGTCATCCGGCGTACCTCGAGATCGGTCAAATGACGCTACCGCCCGGCGACGGCGAGCGTGAACACTCGGACTCGTGGAATCCACGCCCTTCCCGCTCGTCCTCGGGCTCGACACGTTCGGCGATGTCACCCACGACGCCGACGACCACCCGCTCTCTCACGCCCAGACGATCCGGAACGTCGTCGAGCAGGGTGTCCTGGCCGACGAGGTCGGCGTCGACTTCTTCGGCGTCGGAGAGCACCATACCGACGACTTCCCGATGTCGGCCGCCGACGTGGTGCTCGGCGCCATCGCGGCCCGGACGACCCGCATCCACCTGGGATCGGCGGTCACGGTCCTGAGCTCCGACGATCCGGTCCGCGTCTTCCAGCGCTACTCCACGCTCGACGCCGTCTCCGGCGGTCGGGCGGAGGTGATCCTCGGCCGGGGTTCCAGCATCGACTCGTTCCCCTTGTTCGGCTACGACCTCGCCGACTACGAGCAGCTCTTCGAGGAGAAGACCAACCTCTTCGCCGAGCTCCTCAAGGGCGGACGGGTCACCTGGAAGGGGGAGACCCGCCCGTCGCTCACCGACCAGGATGTCGTACCGCACACCGAGGGCGGCCCCTTCCCGGCCTGGATCGGTGTCGGCGGCAGTCCCCAGTCGGTCGTCCGGGCCGCCCGGTACGGATTCTCGCTCATGCTGGCCATCATCGGCGGACCCCCGCTGCGTTTCGCATCGTTCTCCCAGCTCTTCGAGGAGACCCTGGAGAGCCTGGGCCAGCCTCCTCGACCGGTCGGGGTGCACTCGCCCGGTCACGTCGCGGTCACCGACGACAAGGCCCGCGCAGAGTTCTGGCCCCGCTATCTCGAGGTCATCCGTCACGTCAGCCAGACCCGGGGATTCGCCATGCCCACCCAGGCCTCTTTCCTGTCCGAGACCGGGCCAGGGGGAGCGCTGTACGTCGGCTCGCCGGAAACCGTGGCCCAGAAGATCGCGGCCAACCTCACTGCGCTCGGTGCGAACCGCTTCGACCTGAAATACGGAATGGGAGGTCTCTCCCATGAAGCGCTCATGACCAACATCGAGCTCTACGGCACCCACGTGATCCCCCGAGTCCGCGAACTGCTCGACACACCGACCACAGGAGGAGACGATGGCTGAGAAGAAGATCATTGCCGTGGTGGGCGCGACCGGCGCACAGGGCGGCGGGCTGGTCAGGGCGATCCTCGCCGACCCCGCCGGTCCCTTCACGGCCCGGGCCCTGACCAGGGATGCCGGCTCCGCCACGGCCCGTGAATTGGCTGCGCAAGGGGTTGAGGTGCTCGAGGCAGATCTCGACGACGAGGGAAGCCTGCGCCAGGCGTTCGACGGCGCCTACGGCGCCTTTGTCGTCACGAACTTCTGGGCGCAGCGGACGCCGGAAGAGGAGAAGGCCCGGACACGGGCCGAGATGGAACTGGCCCAGGCCGCCGCGGCCGCCAGGGCGGCGAAGGAGACGGGACTGCGGCACGTGGTGTGGTCCACCCTCGAGGACACCCGGCCGCACTTCGAGCGGCTCGGCAGCGATGTCCCGACCGTCTTCGACGGTTACAAAGTTCCGCATTTCGACGCCAAGGGGGAGGCGAACGCCTTCTTCACCGAGCTCGGCGTCCCGACCACCTTCCTGCAGACGACCATGTACTACGAGGCGTTCCTCATGGGGCAAGGCCCCCACCGTGACAGGGCCGGCCAGCTGGTCCTGAGTCTCCCGATGGCCGGCAACACGCTGGCGCTGATCGCGGCCGACGACATCGGGAAGACCGCGCTCGGCGTCTTCCGTCGGGGGGATGAATGCCTCGGCCGGACGGTGAGCATCGCCGGCACCCTGGCGACGGGAGGGGAGCTCGCCGCCAAGTTCACCGCCGCGCTCGGCGAGAAGGTCGTCTACCAACCGATCGCTCTCGGCGACCTGCGGGCGTCCGGGCAGCCCTTCGCCGTAGAACTTGCCAATACGTTCCAGTTCTATTCCGATGCCTCCGAGTACTTCACCGGAGTCCGGAATCTCGACCTGGTACGGGACCTCAACCCCGCTCTTGAGTCCCTCGACGACTGGCTGGAGGAGCACAGGCACGAGATCCCGCTCGACTAAGGGGAGGACGGCGCCAACAGGGGCGAGCCGAATGTTGCGGGGTTCTCCATGGTCACGAGATCGACGGCCGGACGGCCGCCTCGCGCCGGGCGAGCGCGTCGCGGCTGGGCGGCCGGCCGAACATGCGCCGGTACTCCCGGCTGAACTGGGACGGGCTGTCGTAGCCGACCGCGAAGCCGACGCCGGCGACGTCCCCGGGCTCGGCAAGGAGCCGCGCCCTCGCCTCGTGCAGGCGGATCTGCTTCTGGAACTGGATCGGCGTCATCGAGGTCACCGCCCGGAAGTGGCGATGGAACGACGAGACACTCATCGTTGCCCGCGCCGCGAGTTCCTCGACGCGCAACGTCTCGTCGTAGTGGCCGCGGATCCAACGGATGGCGCGGGCCAGGTGCGCGAGCCGGCTGTCGGCCAGCCCGATCTGGCGCACGGTCGCCCCCTGCGGACCGGTGATCAGCCGCCACAGCACCTCGCGCTCGACGCCGGCCGCCAGCGCGGCCGCGTCGTCCGGCGCATCGAGGAGCGCCAGCAGCCGGCCGATGGCGTCGAGCAGTGCCGGCGACGCGTCGCTGACGGCGATCCCGGCGGGCGTGGTGTCAACGGCGCCCGGTCGGGGGTTGGCCGCGGGCGCCGTCTCGAGCAGCAGTGCGGCGATCCTCTCCGAGCGCAGATTGAGCAGGACGGCGAGGAACGGCTCGTCGGCGCTGGCCCGCGTGATGTGCCCCATCACCGGAAGGTCGACCGACACGATGAGGAACTGCCCCGCGCCGTAGGTGAACGTGCGACCGTTCAGCGCCGTGTCCTTGACACCCTGCGCGATGACCGCGAGGGTCGGCTCGGCCACGTCGCACAAGGGCTCGGTCATCATCGGCGAACAGATGACCGAAACCCCGGGAAGTGCCGTGCGCGTGATGCCGTCGCCCGCGTGACGGGTGATCGACTCCTTCATGCGGGTCAGTTCGTCCACGCCCCAATTGAACCACGCCGACTCACGATTCGTGCCGACGTTGGCAGGATCGTGCAAGAGTCGGGCAGCATCGATCTAGTGCCACGGGCGCCCGCCGTGGTGTCATGGATTCATGACCTCCCTCGACTCCTACATCACCCTCGGCCGCTCCGGCCTGCGCGTCAGCCCGCTCTCGCTGGGGACCATGACCTTCGGCGAGGACAACGGCTGGGGCGCGAGCCCGGAGACCTCCGAGGCGATGCTCGCCGAGTAC
>JAUZEY010000071.1 GCA_030838785.1 Actinomycetota bacterium
TCGAACCGGTGTCTCGGCGACGCCGGCCCCGGGCCGGGGGCCGCGCCAAGTCAAGGTAGTGCTCGACGAGTGCGCTTCCCCGGGAGCGCCCTCGGCTCGTGGGAACTCCGGCGAGCAGCCTTTCGACAATGGCTGCAGCCTTCGCCGCGGCCACCTCGCGGTTCCGGGCAGTCGTGTCCCTTCGGCGGCCGTCTTCAAACCAGCCGATCCGCCAGTAACCAGCCGGTGCGGCCGGGGGGTAGACAAGAACGCCGAGGTCAAACTCAAGGACATCCCGGCGATGCGGGTCGGGAGCGGGGACGAGGGCAAGTGTGGCCATGTGGGCTTCAACCTCCGCTGAAGCCCACGGGTCGCCATCTGGCCGTTGGGGGAAACCGTGGGGAAATTACCTGCCAGGCGTGGGGGAAACGGAGCAAACCCGCCGGTCCGAGCCCTGAGCCCGAAAACCAAGCTGCTGATTGCAAAGCAGGTGCTCTGCCAACTGAGCTACGTCCCCGGTGGTTTTAGCCTCTGACCCTGCGACGCCAGACTCAGACTCTAACCGCCGGCTTGTTGTTCGGCTTCCGCGCCATCCATTCTCGCCGCCGCGCTGGTCGTCGGATTCAGGAAGGCTTGGCAAGACATATCACGATTTTTTCCAGGTTGGACCGGGCAAGCG
Source organism: Actinomycetota bacterium (assembly GCA_030838785.1). Lineage (GTDB taxonomy): Bacteria > Actinomycetota > Acidimicrobiia > IMCC26256 > BP-133 > BP-133. The sequence continues at coordinate 659 of JAUZEY010000071.1, forward strand.
GACCTAAAATCAATGGTACATATTCTCTGACCTGCGGCGATATCCGCAACGCCCGCAAGATTCTCTGAAAAGAATTCGTTTCAGAGCGGAGATATTCGGTACAATCAAGTCCAAGCTGGGGAGCTGGAACGCTGGGGGGGAACAACAATGCGAACGAATCTGGGGCGGGCCTGCGCGGCCGCGGCCGGGCTCATGACACTGCTCGTGCCAAACACTGCCTTCGCCTCGTGGTGGGATGGTGGCTATCAACCGGCGCGGCGGCACCAGCCGCCGCCGAGTCAGCCGCCACCGGACCGGCAGCCGCCGTCACAGCCACCGCCGTCACAGCCACCGCCGTCACCGGAGCAACCGCCGCCGGACCAACCGCCGGGCGGGCAGCCGCCGTCGGGCGGATATGGCTCCGAACAGCCGGCGCCCGGGCAGCAGCCACCGTCGAACAACTGCTGCTACGGGCAGCCGCCGGCTCCGGCTCCGGCTCCGCCGCCGGCCCCCGTGGCACTGCCATCGATCTACGGGTGTGAGAACAGCGACATTCCAGGCACGCGCCGCGTGCTGCACAAGCAGACCACTCCGCCCGAGGGCACGACCGTCCATCCGGGGGACGAGATCGTGGTCGAGATCACGTGGAGCGTGACCGACTGGCTCGCGCCCGACCTTCACAAGGCGCTGGACTGCGTCTATATCAACAACCGGTACGTGCCGCAGCTGAGCGGCGGCGAGCGGCCCACGCCCAACGACGGACACTTCGCCTACCGGTACGTGGTGCCGGCCGACGTCCCGCCCGGCTCGACCATCTGCGACCAGGGCTTCGTGTCGGGGCCCAACGGCGAGGAAGAGTACGGCCGGGAGCTCAGCAACCTCGTCTGCTTCCCGGTCGGGCCGCCCCCGCCGGTGGGGCCGCCGCCGGTCAAGACGACCACGACGACGGCCGTGCAGGCGCCGACCGAGCAGCCGCAGCGATACGACCAGGAGGTCCCGCCGGGGACGCCACCGCCGGTTTCGCCGCCGGCACCGGTCGTGCTGCCCCGTCACCAACAGGAGCTGCCCCGGACTGGCGGCGACGCCAACCCGGCCCGGCTTGCCGCCGGAGCGCTGACGCTGGCCCTCCTCGGCCGCGCCGGCACCCGGCGCCGGAGTCACCTGCGCCGGCCTTAGATCCGCTTCTCGGAGGAGTCGACCCCGGTTGTGCCCAGCGGGCGGCCGGGGTCGACGCCTGCGAGCGCCCGTCGGCCGTTACCGTTGACGGCGTGCCCGGCGTCGTCTTCGTCAACCCGTCCGCCGGCTCGGAGCTGTCGGCCGAGGAGCTGCGGGAGCTCTTCGCCGGCCACCGGGTCGTCGAGTGCCCGGGGGAGGAGATCCCCGCCCGGGTGTCCGACGTCGTCGGGGAGTGCCCCGACTTCGTAGCCGTGGCCGGCGGCGACGGCACGCTCCGGGGGGCGGCCCAGGAATTACTCGGGACCGGCGTCCCCCTCCTGCCGATCCCGGGCGGCACCCGCAACCACTTCGCCCTCGCCGTCGGCGTCTGCGACCTGGAGACGGCGGCCAAGGCGGCGGCGGCCGGCAACGTCCGCCGCTTCGACGTCGGCGACGTCAACGGCCACTGCTTCCTCAACAACTCGAGCGTCGGGCTCTACCCGAAGCTGGTCATCAAGCGGGAGTCGTATGAGCGGAAGATGTCGAAGCGGCGGGCCCAGCTCGTGGCCGCCTGGGAGCAGATCCGTCACGGTCACCGCTTCCGCCTCGAGCTCCGGGGCCGACGCCACCGGGCCTGGCTCGTCTTCGTCGGCAACGGCCGCTACGGCGAGCACCTGCTCGACTTCACCGACCGGGAATCGGTGGGCGGCGGGGTCCTCGACATCCGGATCGTGCTGGCCGACCGGGCGCTGGCCCGCACCCGCGTCGTCCTCGCCCTGCTCCGGGGGCTCGACAGCTCGCCCCTGATCGTGCGGGACACCTGCCCCGAAGCGGAGCTCGGCGTCGGCCGGACCCGCGTCGAGGTCGCCCTCGACGGTGAGGTGGAGACGCTCAAGGCGCCGTTGCGCTACTCGGTGCGCCGGGAGGAGCTGGCCGTGGTCGTCCCGCCCGACGTCGACGCCGACTGAGCGTCGCCGCCGAGTAGCGGGCTGTTACCCGCCCGGCGAGGCACAATGCGGCCCATGGACGTCGAGGTGATCGTGGAGATCCCCAAGGGATCCCGCAACAAGTACGAGGTCGACCACGAATCCGGGGCTATCTGGCTCGACCGGATGCTGTTCACGGCCACGCAGTACCCAGCCGACTACGGGTTCTTCCCCGGGACCCTGGGGGAGGACGGCGACCCGCTCGACGCCATGGTGCTCCTCGACGAGGCGACCTTCCCGGGCTGCCACATCATGGCCCGGCCGGTGGCCGTGTTCTTCATGGAGGACGAGGCCGGACGCGACGCCAAGGTCCTCTGCGTCCCGGCCACCGACCCGCGCTGGTCGGCGATGCTCGACCGCGGCGACCTTCCCCCCCACCTCCTGGACGAGATCAGCCACTTCTTCGAGGTCTACAAAGCCCTCGAACCGGGCAAGACGACGAGCACCCTGGGCTGGCACGGCGCGACCATCGCCGAGGCCGTGGTCACCGAGGCGCGGCAGCGGGCGTCGGCCGGCCCCCGCTGAAGCCGTCCGAGCGGACCCCGGACGCGCAACGGCGCCGCCCGGGGGGAGGGTTTCCGGACGGCGCCTTCGCGCTCACCAGCGGATTCGCTGGTGCACTGCTACCCCACGGCAGTCCGTGAGAAACAGCTAACAGAGAGATCCTGCGACTATTTGTGGCCGGCCTCGTGTCCCGCGTCGGGCGCATCGTCGGTGACCTGCACGGTCGGCGCCGGGTGCTCCGACGACGGGCCTCCGTCGCCGTTCCAGTCTGTTTCGTCGCCGTCGGACAGCTTCTGGTTCGTCGGGAACCGGTACGTGCCCCGGTTGGAGGGCGTGTGGACCGTGAACGACAGGTGGTCCATGGTCGTCCCCGACTTGGTCAGCCGGGTGAAGGTGACGGTGCCCCCGGGCGCCTGGCCCGAGTGGGAACTGCCCTTGGCCGGCTCGGCTTTGCAGTCCCAGTCGGCCGTCTTGTCGCAGGCCAGGACCTCGAACTGGCGGGGGACGGAGATGGTGACCTCTTCGTTGTAGACGTCCGACGGCTGGCCCTGGTTCTCCCCCGTCCCCGGAGCGTCGTGGCCCTCGTGCATGGCCCGCACCGACTTGGCGTGGGTGTGGCCGCCCTCCTCGACCGGCACGGAGAACGTGATCTCGGTCTCGGAGTCCTTCGGCGCCGACGGGTCCTCGGCGGTCACGTGCGCCGAGGCCGGCCCGGCCCATCCCGCCAGCAGCGCGATGCCGAGGAGCACTGCGATCTTCCGGTTCATGGCCCTTCCCTTCGTTTGGCTCAGGTGACCTTGAGGACGGGTGCCGGGCTGTCGGAGCCGGGGGGGCCGTCCCACCGCACGGTGCTGTTGTCGCTGTACGACTGGTTCGTCTGGAACGGGTAGTCGCCGGCCTGGCCGGGGGTGTGGACGCCGAAGCTGAACCGGGCGTCGGCGTCGGTGCCCGACGAGCGGGTGTAGGTGACGAGCGTCCGCCCGTTGCTGGTACCGGACACCCCGCAGCTCCACTGCGGCTTCGGGTCGCAGCCGGACACCGAGAACCCCGCCGGGACCACGACGACGACCTTGGTGTTGTGGACGCTCGGGCCCTTCTCCTCGGGCACGTTGAGCGTGACCTTCTGGTCGGAGTTGGCCGGCACCGACCCGCTGGACAGGAACACGGCGTGGGCCCAGGCGGCGGCCGGCACGGCGGCCAGCACGACCCCGGCGACGGCGGCCAGCAGGCGCGCCCGGCGACGGCGCGCCGACCTTCCGTTGCGGATCCCCATCGGCCCTCCCAGGTGAATGCGCGGCAAATGTCAGTGATAGTCGAACAAAAGCCGCGAATGGTTCCCGGAGATCGACACGGTCAGTCGGGGATCTTCAGCTCCTCCTCATGGACCGCCATCACGGCCAGGCCCACTGCCAGCCGGGTGGCCAGACCCGCCTCGGCGGCGGGAGGCGCCGCCAGCGGTTCGTGATGGAAGGCGACGGCCTCCACCACCCCGGAGGGCAGCCCCCACAGCCCGAGGAGGTAGGCGCCCGCCCCGCCGTGGGTGAACCCGAGCGAACTCTCGTCCTGACGAAGGAGATCCGGCGCCTTGGCCGCCAGCAGCAGCAGCCCCACGTCCGACAGGAGCCCGGCGGTGAAGGCGTCGTTGCGGTGCTCGGGGGCGGCCAGCCGGGCGGCCTCGGTGGCCGTGGCCACCGCCCGGGCGGCCAGGCCGTCGACGTCGAGCCCCGCCGCCCGGGCCGCGGGCCGGAACAGCGACATGGCCTCGGTCGACAGGACCAGGCTCCGCACGGTCGTCACCCCGAGGTAGGCGACGGCGTCCGGCAGCGCCGTGACCCGGCGGGGCAGCCCGAAGAACGACGAGTTGACGAGCTGGAGGATCTTGGCCGCCAGCGCCGGGTCGCGGCAGACGACGGCGGCGATCTCGGCCGCCCCGCAGCTCGGCGATTCCAGCGCTGCGGTGAGATCGCCGTAGATGTGGGGCAGGCTGGGGAGGCCGTCGACCGACCCGGCCAGGGCCCGCAGCCGCTCGTCGGACAGCAGGTCCCGGAGCCGCAGGGTGCGGCCCAGCGCCTCCCGGAGCACCTCCGGGGGACTTCCGGCCGGGAGGACCTGGTGGGCGAGGTCGGCGATCCGGAAGCCGACGGCGATGGCGGGGGGCGGCGCCACGACGACCCGGGCGATGGACGGGTACTCGTCCCGGAGCCGGGCCAGGAGCTTCACACCGTCCATCCCCGGCAGCTCGACGACGACGACGACGTCGCAGGGCGCGCCCGACCGCAGCCGGGCCATCGCCTCGGCTGGTGACGAGCACTGGTGGAGGCACCCGTCCTCCTCGGACGGGAACGTTCCGACCGTGCCCGCCTCGCCCACGAGCAGGACATCGCGACCCACGTTCACACCATCGGCGGCGCTCCGGCCCGGACAAGTGGATCCCCGGACGACCTGGGTAGAGTCACAACCATGATCGCTGCCTACGCCGAAAAGCTCGGTCTGCCCGATTTCCTCGACGGCCTCGTCGTCGGCGAGTACCACGACCCCGACCCGCCGGCCGGCTGGATCGTGGCCGACGTGAAGGCCGCCTCCCTCAACCCCCACGACACCTGGACGCTCAAGGGCCAGGTCGGCTTCCCCTTCGAGCCGCCGGTCGTGCTCGGCTGCGACGGCGCCGGGCTTTCACCCGACGGGAAAGAGGTCGTCTTCTACCCGGTGATTCCCACACCCGGCGGGGGCCTGCGGATGCTGACCGACGGGGTCGACGGCACGTTCGCCCCCAAGGTGGCGCTCCCCGCGGCCAACATCGTGCCCAAGCCGGCCAACCTCAGTTTCGAGGAGGCCGCCGGCCTCGGGACGGCCTGGCTGACGGCCTATCGCATGCTCTTCACGAAGGCCAATCTCCGGCCCGGGGAGCGGTTGCTGGTCCAAGGCGCCAGCGGCGGGGTGTCGACGGCGGCCATCATGCTGGCCGTCCACGCCGGCGCCCACGTGACGGTCACCTCCCGCAAGGAGGCGGCCCTCGAGAAGGCCCGCCAGCTCGGCGCCCACGACGGTGTGCTCTCCGGCGGCAAGCTGGCCAAGCGGGTCGACGTTGTGATCGAGACGGTTGGCGAGGCGACCTGGGGCCACTCGATGAAGTCGTTGAACCAGGGAGGACGGATCGTCGTGGCCGGCGCCACCACGGGCGCCGCCCCGTCCGCCGACCTGAACCGGCTCTTCTACCGGGAGATCTCGGTGCTCGGTTCGGCCATGGGCACGCTGGACGAGTTCAAGACCCTGTGCGCCTTCGTGGAGCACGCCGATCTTCACCCGCCCGTCTCCGAGGTCTTCGACGGCGTCGAAAAGGTCCCGGACGCCATGCGGGTTCTCGAGGCGGGCGAGCAGTTCGGAAAGCTCGTCATCCGGCCCTAGGAGATCAGACCGAGGCACCCTCGAAGGCGGCGGCCTTCAGCCCCCGGCGGGCCAACTCGCCCAGGAACGGCACCGGGTCGACGAGGGCGGCGAGGCCGTGGACGCCGGTGTTGGTGACGGGGGCGGCGCCGAGGCCGGCCAGCCACAGGGCGGTCACGCCGAGCACTGCGCCGGCGGCGAACGACATGCGGTCCACCGCGCCGTAGACCAGGATCTCCTCCGACCGGCCCCGCCGCCCCCGGGCCTCGACCCACACCGCCCCCCAGTCGCCATCGGGGTCGCGGCGACGGGGAACCCCCAGCCGCGCCGTCACCATCGGGATGTGACCGAGTGCCCGGACCCCGGGAAGCTGTCGCCCCGGGCCGAGGGGCGAGGCGATCCGCATCGACGCCCGGGCCAGCCCCGGGAAGGCGTCGACCAGGAGGTCCGCCTGGCCCGACCCGGCCCGATGGCAGTCGAGGCCGCCCACGGGGGAGGGGAACCACACGAGTTGCCGGCCGCTCCCGGGCCGGTGGCGGGCCCAGGCGCCGTCGCGCCATTCGAGGACCGCCCCCCGGCCCGACCCGTCGAGGGCCGACCGGCAGGCGGGCCCGGCCGATCCGGCCCGGGCAACCTGGATCTCGTCGACGGTCTCCAGGGCGTCGGCGGCGTGCCGGGCCAGGACGTCGGACAGCCCCGGCGCCAAGCCGCACCCGGCGGCCAGGGTGACCCCGGCCTCCCGGGCGGCGTCGTCGAGGTCGAGGAGGCTGCGGACGGTTCCGGCGTCGTCGGCGCACCCGGCGGCGGGCACCCCGGCTTCCAGCGCCCGCTCGAACACCGCCCGCTCAGCGGTGCCACCGACGGCCGAGGCGACGACGGTGACCCCGGCCGGGAGCGGCCGGTCGGGCGACCAGTCGACAGACTCCGCCCGGGCCCCCATCGCCGCGGCCCCGTCCTCCGCCACGCCGGCGACCCGGTCGGCGATCAGGATCCGTTCGACGCCGTCGGACTCCGCCAGCTGGCGAGCCGCCCGGCGCCCCACGGCGCCGGCGCCCACGAGGAAGATGGTCGTCACCGGAAGTCGGGCTCGTGAAGCTGACGCCAGCCGCCCTTGGTGGGCGGGGCACCGCCTCGGCCCCGGAGGCGGAGAAGCCAACCAACCGCTCCCGCCAACCCGAGGGCCACCAGGGTACGCCGGAGGGCTCTCATGCGTGGGGCTAGCTGGAATCGAACCAGCGACCTCATCCTTATCAGGGATGCGCTCTAACCGACTGAGCTATAGCCCCCACGAGTTACGGCGGCGAGTTTAGACCCCGCCTCCACCATCCGAGGATGGGAGCGGATCTTCGGTGACGACTGATGGTTGGCCCGGTCGAGGAGGGTCCAAGGGAGTTCCCAGGGTTGACGGAGGGTGGGCCAAGCCGGCGCCCGTAGCTTCCGAGTCATGGCCGGAATTCTTCGGCCTCAACTCAAACAACACGATTGGATGGGAAATCCGATGACGAACAACAAGATCATGGCCGCGGTGATCACCGGATCATTGCTGGCCGGAGGAGCACTGGGCTTGACGATGTTCGGGCCCAGCTTGGCCAGCGCCCAGACGACCGGCACCACGGCTCCGGCGGCAACGGCATCGCCAGCCCCGTCCGGGACCCCGGGTGGGACGTTCAGCTCGAACGAGGACCCCGCTCACGAAGCCGGTGAAAGTGCCCAGCGGGAAGCCGACGAGAACTCGGGCAAGGCGTTCGGCGGGCACCACGGCTCGAACGAGGATCCGGCTCACGAGGCGAGCGAGAGCCCCGCCCGGGAGGCGGAAGAGGACGCCGCCAATGCCGCGTCCGGCGCGCCGTCGTCCAGCACCGCGCCGGCGGCGAGCGACTCGACCCTCCAGTAGTCGAGGAGCCGAACAAGACCGCCCGCAGCCCCCTGGGCTGCGGGCGCTGTCCGTTTTGCGGTGGTCCTTACCGGTTCGGGAGGAGTGGTCCCCTCCGGGCGGGATGGGTCGACATGACCAGGGCTTTTCCTGCTTTCGGATCATTTTTGTCAATGACCCGTAATAAACAGCCGAGAACGTCGTTGAGAGAGATGTGGGCGGCGGAGTCGACTGGCCTCGCCGGGGTGCGCTCAGAAGGGGACCGGGAATGACCAACGGCAACGAGGCCATGGCCTTCTCCACCGGGTGTTCGGATCACGGGCTGCCGCACTGCCTGTGCGACGTCCAGCCCCTGAGCGCCGGCGTGCCCATCACCACCGTGCCCTTTGCCGAGCGCTTGCTCCAGCTGGGCCTGACCCGGCGCTCCTTCGTGACCTGGGCCGAGGAGATCTCCGCCTGGCAGGAGTCGCAGGCCCTGTCGCTGCTCGCCGAGGCCTAGACCGGCCTAGTCGACGTCGGAGACGGTCACCTCGACGCCCCCGAAGAGGCGGGAGACGGCGTTGAACACGGCAACGCCGGCCACCGTCGCCAGGGAGGCGAGCACGACCACGATCGGGCCGATCACCGCCGTCATGCGGAGGATGAACCCGTCCTTGAAGTGGTAGCTGTTCTCGACGTAACCGCCGAGGTCCTCGATCAGGTTCTCGATGTTGCCGATGACGCCGGCGTGGCGCAGCCCGATCCACAACAGCGTCCCGGCCGTCAGCGTGACGACGAGGACGCAGGAGTACAGCGCCAGCGACATCTTGAGCGCCGACCAGAGGTCGATGCGCCGGAGGATCGCCGTCCGCCGCTCGGGCCGGCTCTTGACGACCTCGACGTCAGGGTCCCGCAACCAGTCGCCGAGGGGCGGCTCGGTGGTGGTCCTCGACGCCCCCGCCGACCGGGCGGGGACACCCCGCACCTCGGGCATCACGCCGGCGCCTCGCCGTTCGGCTCCGGCGCCATCCCGGCCTCACCCTCGGCCGCCGCATCGAGGGCGGTTTCGAGCACGGTTTCCAGGACCGGCGCCACCGCCGAGACGGTCTCGCCGGCGCCGACGCGGGCGATCCGGACCCCGGTGGCGTCGCGGCCCTGCGAGGAGATCTCGCCGGCCTCCATCCGGATGATGTTGCCGGCGGAGGAGAACACCAGGATCTCGTCGTCGGCGCTGACCATGAAGGCCCCGACCACGGGACCCCGGGCGGCGGTGACCTTGATGCCCCGGACGCCCTGCCCGCCCCGGCCCTGGCGGTTGAACCGGTCGAGCTTGGTCCGCTTGCCGAAACCCGCCTCGGTGACGAGGAGGATCTCGACGTCGTCGCGGGCCACGTCGCAGCCCACGACCACGTCGTTGGCGTCCTTCAGCTTCATGCCCCGCACCCCGGAGGTGGCCCGACCCATGGCCCGGACGTCCTCCTCCGAGAAGCGGATCGTCATCCCGTCCCGGGAGACCATGAAGATGTCGTCGTTGCCGGTGGTCTGGACGACCTTGACGAGCTCGTCGTCCTCCCGGAGGTTGATGGCGATGAGGCCCGTCCGCAGGGAGGAGTCGTACTCGCTCATGAGCGTCTTCTTCACGACGCCCCTGGCCGTGCCGAAGAACAGGTAGCGGCCCTCCTCGTACTGGCGGGTGTCGATGATGGCCTGGACCCGCTCGCCGGGCTGGAGGGCGATCAGATTGACCAGCGCCGTCCCCCGGGCGGTGCGCTCCTTCATCGGGATCTCGTGGGCCCGCAGCCGGTAGACGCGGCCCCGCGTCGAGAAGAACAACAGGTAGGAGTGGGCCGTCGTCGTGAGCAGGTGCTCGACGTAGTCCTCGTCGCGCAGCTTCGCCCCGGTCACGCCCCGGCCGCCGCGGCCCTGACGGCGGAAGGCGTCGGCCGCCACCGTCTTGATGTAGCCGCCCTTCGACAGGGTGACCACGCACTCGTCGTCGTCGATCAGGTCGAGTGTGTCGAGGTCGCCTGGGTCGTAGGTGATGATGCTGCGGCGGTCGTTGCCGAACTTGTCGCGGATCTCGGTCAGCTCGGCCTTGATGACGTTGCGGAGCTTGACGTCGTCGCCGAGGATCGACTCCAGCTCGGTGATGGTGGCGGTCAGCTCGGCGAACTCGTCGATGAGCTTCTGGCGCTCCAGGCCGGTGAGGCGCCGCAGCGGCATGTCGAGGATGTGGTTGGCCTGGATCTCGGAGAACTCGAACGGTGCGGCCATGAGGCCGGCCCGGGCGGTCTCGACGTCGGCCGAGCCCCGGATGAGGGTGATGACCTCGTCGAGCATGTCGAGGGCCCGGAGCAGGCCTTCGACGATGTGGGCCCGGTCGCGGGCCTTGCGGAGCCGGTACTCGGTGCGCCGGCGGATGACGTTGATCTGGTGGGCGACGTAGGCGTTGAGCACCTCAGCCAGGCTCATCACCTTGGGGACGCCGTCCATCAAAGCCAGCATGATCACGCCGAAACTGGTCTGCATCGGCGTGTGCTTGTAGAGCATGTTCAGGACGACCTGGGCGTTGGCATCGCGCTTCAGGTCGATCACCAGCCGGGTGCCGGCCCGCGAGCTCTCGTTGCGGGCGTCGCGGATGCCCTCGATACGCCGCTCCCGCACCAGCTCCTCGATCTTGGACCCGATCGACTCCACCGACGTCTGGTACGGCACCTCGGTGACGATGATGCGCTGCCCCCCGCGGGCGTCCTCGTCGATCTCGGCCACGGCCCGCATCCGGACGGAGCCCCGCCCGGTCCGGTAGGCGTCGAGGATGCCCGACCGGCCCATGATCAGCGCCCCGCTCGGGAAGTCCGGTCCGAGGACGAACTGCATCAGATCGTCTGACGTCGCCTCGGGGGTGTCGATCAGGTGGATGGTGGCGTCGATGACCTCACGGAGGTTGTGGGGCGGGATGTTGGTGGCCATTCCCACGGCGATCCCGCCGCTGCCGTTGACCAGCAGGTTGGGGAACCGGGCCGGCAGCACCGCCGGCTCCTGGGTCTTCCCGTCATAGGTGTCGATGAAATCGACGGTGTCTTCGTCGATCCCCGCCAACAGATGCATCGCCAACGGCGCCAGACGGCATTCTGTGTACCGCATCGCCGCCGGACGGTCGTTGGGGTCGGGGGACCCGAAGTTGCCGTGGCCGTCGACCAGGGGATGGCGGAGGGAGAAGCTCTGGGCCATGCGGGCCAGGGCGTCGTAGATGGCCGTGTCGCCATGGGGGTGGTACTGGCCCATGACGCGGCCGACCACCTGGGCGCACTTGGTGTATTGCCGCTCGGGGCGCAGGCCGGCCTCGTACATCCCGTACAGGATCCGCCGGTGGACGGGCTTCAGGCCGTCGCGGGCGTCGGGCAGGGCCCGGGACACGATGACCGACATCGCGTAGTCCATGAAGGACCGCGACATTTCCTCCTGGATCTCGATCGGTTCGATCGCTCCCAGGCTCTGCTGGCCGTCAGGCACCTCGGCCGCCTCCCATCAGGTAGTGCTGAGTTCTAGAAGTCCAGGAACCGGACGTCGGTGGCGTTCTCCTGGATGAACGTGCGCCGGGCGTCGACGTCGTCGCCCATGAGCCGGGACGTGATGTCGTCGGCGATGGCGGCATCTTCCACCGACACCTGCAGCAACGACCGGTTGCCCGGGTCCATCGTGGTGGCCCACAGCTCGTCGTAGTTCATCTCGCCCAGGCCCTTGAACCGGCTGATCTCCGGCTTGCGGCCCTCGTGCTGGGCCAGGAAGGCGTTGAGGGCGTGCTCGTCCTTCAGGTAGGTCTTCTCCTTCCCGAGGGCGGCCGAGTACAGCGGCGGCTGGGCGATGTAGACGTAGCCCATCTTCACCAGCTCGGCCATCTGGCGGTAGAAGAAGGTCAACAAGAGCGTCCGGATGTGGGCCCCGTCGACGTCGGCGTCGGTGAGCAGGACGATCTTGTGGTACCGGACGTTGTCGAGGTTGAACTCGTCGGCGATCCCCGCCCCGATGGCCGTGATCAGGGCCTGGATCTCCTCGTTCTTGAGCATCCGGTCGATGCGGGCCCGCTCGACGTTGAGGATCTTCCCCCGAATCGGCAGGATCGCCTGGAACTCCCGGTCGCGGGCCGACTTGGCCGAGCCACCGGCCGAGTCGCCCTCGACGATGAACAGCTCCGACTGGCGGGGATCCCGCGACGAGCAGTCGGCCAGCTTGCCGGGCATCGACGCCGACTCCAGCAGCGACTTGCGCCGAGTCAGGTCGCGGGCCTGGCGGGCGGCCAGGCGGGCCCGGTTGGCCTGGATCACCTTGGCCACCACCTGCTTGGCCTCCGGTGGGTTCTCCTCGAACCAGTCCCGCAGCCGGGTATTCGTGGCCTTCTCGACCAGCGACCGCATAGGGGTGTTGCCGAGCTTCGTCTTCGTCTGGCCTTCGAACTGCGGATTCTGGAGCTTCACCGAGATGATGGCCGTGAGGCCTTCGCGGATGTCCTCCCCGCTGAAGGGCTCGTCCTTCTCCTTGAGGAGGCCTTTGTCGCGGGCGTACTTGTTCACCACGTTGGTGAGGGCCTTGCGGAAGCCCTCCTCGTGCATACCGCCCTCGGTGGTCCCGATGTTGTTGGCGAAGCTGTGGAGCCCTTCGTTGTAACCGGTGTTCCACTGCAACGCCACCTCGACCTCGGAGTCCTCCTGCTGCTCCTCGAAGAAGATGACCCGCTTGTGGAGCGCCTCCTTCGTCTGGTTGAGGTGCTTCACGAAGTCGCTGATCCCGCCGGAGTACTTGTAGGTCACTTCGAGCGGGCCCTCCTCCGGCCGCTCGTCGCGGAAGTAGATCTCGAGGCCCTTGGTCAGAAAGGCCATCTCCTGGAGACGCGTGAGCAGCGTCTGGGCCCGGAACTCGGTCTCCTCGAAGACCGAGCCGTCGGGCCAGAAGGTGACCGAGGTGCCCTTCTTGCGGGTGCCGGACAGCCGCTCCAGCGGACCGGCCGGCCGGCCGCCGTCGACAAAGGACATGAAGAACCGCCCGCCGTCTCGGTTGATCTCGAGATCGAGCCGGGTGGACAGAGCGTTCACCACCGACACACCCACGCCGTGGAGGCCTCCGGAGATCTTGTAACCCTCGCCGCCGAACTTGCCGCCGGCGTGGAGCGTGGTGAGCACGATCTCGGCCGCCGAGGTGCCCGGGTACTCGGGGTGTTCGTCGACCGGAATGCCCCGGCCGTTGTCGACCACCCGGCAGCCACCGTCTTTCAGGAGGGTGACCTCGATCCGGTTGGCATAACCGGCCATCGCCTCGTCGACGGCGTTGTCGACCACCTCGTAGACCAGGTGATGCAGACCGCTGGGGCCGGTGGAACCGATGTACATCCCGGGGCGTTCCCGGACGGGCTCGAGGCCCTTCAGGACGGTGATGTCCTTCGCCGCGTAAGCCACGCGCGAACCTTCCGCTCGAAGTGGGGTGCAAGGGCCCTCGTTCAGGGGAAAACGCTGGTCAGAGCCCTGAAATCCAACGTTGTCATCTTACCAGAAGGGGGGTGTGGATCGACCCCGAAAAGGGACCTTCCGGGCCTGATGGAGGCACTTTTCCCAGGTATTTTTCGCCCGTCGTGACCGGGGGGCGGCGGGGGGCCGCGCTCGGCGGTCAGCCCACCGTCAGGGTGACCGCCGTGCCGACGCCCGAACGGTCGGAAACCACCACGAAGCGGGTCCCGGGGGGAAGCACTCCAGCCTCGTCCGGCTCTGGAGTGTCCAGTTGCCCCAGGACAACGCAGTCCTGGCTGAGGAACGACACTGCCAGGTTGTGGAGGCCGAGGAGGTCGTTTCCGGTCGCCTTGACCAGGGCTCCGGCACCCGGAGCGCCGGCTCCCTCCGGGAGCTGGAATACCCAGGCGTCGAGGCCCTGGGACGCGGACGGGCCGCAGCCACCGGTCGGCCCCCGGTTGGTGAGGCCGATCCCGAGTCGGCCGAGCAGGTCGGGGGCGAGGAGCTGGCCGTGGGCGGTGAACGTCGCGGGCGGAGGCGCCGGGGCGGCGGGCGGCGCTGCGCTCGGGGCCGGCGCCGGGGCGGGCGGGGCACCGGAGGAGGGGGGCGCCGTCGTGACCGTGGTCGCGACGCCCTTCAGCAGGTCGTCGATCGGAGCGGGCCGGGCCGGGAGGGCAGCCCGGGGCCGGATCGCAGTGGTGACCGATGAAACCGGGGCGGCCTCGGGGACGGCGACGGCGACGGCACTGGTCGGAGGCGGGGCGGGCAGCGGGGCGGGGGCCGCCGCCTGCACACCCTGGCGGGACAACGCCGGCCGGCCACCGCCACCTCCGCCGACCGCACCGGCGACGACGAGGACGGTGACCGTGGCGGCGGCCGTGGCCGACCCGGCCAGCCCCGACCGGATCCGGACAAGGCCGGGGAGGGCGCCGACCCGGCCGAGCAGCGGAATCTGGGCCAGCAGGGCCGAAACGCCGGCCGTCCACCACAGCACCCCGACTGAGATCCCCATGAACGCCCGCACCAGGGCGGGGTCGAAGTGCGTGCCGGCCGAGGCGACGAGCTCCTCGCGGGCCGCGGCGGCCGACAGCGGCACCTTGTAGGCGCGGGCGGCGGTCATGACCTCGTAGGCGTCGGCGATGGCCAGGATCCGGCCGCCGAGCGAGATCCCCTCGCCGGCCAGGCCCTCCGGGTAGCCCTGCCCATCCCACCGCTCGTGGTGGTGGCCGACCGATCCAGCCCAGGGGCCGAGCCATGTCACCAGCGGCTCGACGAGGTGGGCTCCCTCTTCCGGGTGGCGCTTGAGCGTGGCCCACTCGGCCTCGTCAGGCCGGTCCGGCTTGTTGAGGATGGCGCCGGGCACGGACAGCTTCCCGATGTCGTGGAGGAGCGCCCCCCACCGGAGCTTGTCACGGTCGCCGTCCGCGACACCCGCCTCCTTGGCCAGGAGATCGGCCAGGGTCCGAACCCGCTCCGAGTGGCCCCGGGTGCGCCGGTCGTGGGCCCCGAGGGCCGCCACCAGCACCAGGGCGGCCTCCGAGGCCTCGTTCGCGTCCCGACCGAGTCCCCGGTGCCGGAGCCGGTCGAGGGCCTTGCGACGGGACCGTCGGCTTGCCGCCCGGCGGGCGGTGACCATGCGGGACGGCGTCTGGTCGGGAAAGGCCATGGTCAGGGTGAACAACCAGGCCAGCGGAAGGAACCGCCGGGCCGCCCGCTGGACGACGAGCACGGCGGCGACCGCCACGGCTACCAGGGTGAGGAACCACAGGAGGGTCGGACCGAACCCCGACGGCTCCGTCCAGAGCCGGGAGACCTCCCACGACGCCAAGGCCCCGGCCGCCGCCGGCACGACCACGACGAGGATCCGGATCAGCCCGGCGAGGATCGGCCGCGCCACCCATCGGTCACTGCCGTCGGCCGCCATACATTCAGGCTACGACGCCCGAAGGCGCCGCAGCGATGCCGTTCCGGCGCATTCGCCCCCTTTGGGCCGGCGCTAGGTTCCGGCAGACACCCCGGGCACCCGGAGCTGGGTGCCCCGATCGCGGAAGGACCGGAATGGAGACAGGGCTGGCCGGACGGCGGGCGGCGGTCGCCGCGGCCTCGCAGGGCCTCGGATTCGCCTCGGCCCGGGCCCTGGCGGCCGAGGGAGCCCACGTCGCGATCTGCGGCCGGTCGAACGACCGGATCGAGGAGGCGGCCGCCCGTATCGGAGACGGCGCCGTCCCCCTGGTGGCCGACGTGTCGACTCCCGACGGAGCCCGCCGGTTCGTGGTCGAGGCCCGGGACGCCCTCGGGGGGCTCGACGTGCTGGTCACCAACGCCGGCGGCCCGCCACCGGGCACCTTCGCCACCGCCCCGTTCGACGCCTACGGGCCGGCACTGGCCCTCAACCTCCTGTCGGTGGTGGCTATGTGCCAGGAGGCGGTCCCCGGCATGCAAGCTCAGACGTTCGGCCGGGTCGTGGCCATCACGTCGATCTCCGTCCGCCAGCCCATCCCCAACCTGATCCTGTCCAACACGGCCCGGGCGGGCGCGACCGGATTCCTCAAGACGCTGGCCCGGGAGGTGGCCGGTGACGGCGTCACCGTGAACTCCCTGCAGCCCGGCACCCACGCCACGGAACGCATCTTCGAGATCTACGGCGACACGGCGGCCGCGACCGAGGGGATCCCGGCCGGGGAGCTGGGTCGCCCGGAAGACTTCGGCGCCGTCGTCGCCTTCCTCTGCTCCGATTCGGCCCGGTTCATCACCGGCGCCGCCATCCCGATCGACGGCGGCGCCTACGCCGCCCTTTTGTGAGGAGGCCGCCGTGCTCCGCCACGTGGTGATGGTCCGCCTGACGCAGGACATGACCGCCGCCCAGAAGGAGGCCCTCCGGGCT
>JAUZEY010000539.1 GCA_030838785.1 Actinomycetota bacterium
GCGGCACCGTTCCCCGACCCGGTCACGCTGACCGGACACTTCCTCCGTCCACCCCTCCACGGCGCCGTCGACATCGACCTCGACCGACTGCGGGCGGGACGGAGCCACGCCACCGCCATGGCCCGCCTCCACCAGAAAGGGCGGGAGTTCCTCCGGGCCCTGGCCACCTTCTCCGATCTCGCCGCCAGGGTCGGGGGTGACCGGAGCGACGCCCGTCCGCCGGCCCTGCCGCCCCCGGAGGAGTGCCTGCCGGTCCGGGAGCTGCAACCCCGGCAGTGGGACGACCTCCCCGGCCGGCTGCCCGAGCTCTACCGGGCCATCGACGTGCGCCTGGCCCGCCCCGAGCGTCGTGAGGCGGGCGAGATCGCCCGGCTCGAGGGCTGGATGCGTTTCGTCGACGGCCGGCAGCCCGACGTCGCCGCCCTCCCGCTGCTGGCCGACGCCTTCCCGCCCGCGGTGCTCGACATCGCCGAGTCCGTGTGGGTGCCGACGGTGGAGCTGACCGTGCACGTGCGGGGCCGGCCCGCGCCGGGCTGGATCGCGGCCAGTTTCCGGACCCGGTTCCTGCGCGACGGCTATTTCGAGGAGGACGGCGAGCTGTGGGACTCCACCGGCCGGCTGGTGGCGCTGTCCCGCCAGCTGGCGGTGACGCGGGGACAGCGCCCGGGCTGAGCCGAAGGGATCGCTAGCCCTGGGCGCCACCCCTGGTCCACCAGGCGGGAAGGTCGGAGGAGGGCGCGGCCCACTCGGAGCGCTCGCCGTCGTCGGCGAAGAGGCTGGCGCCGGGCGACTCGCTCAGGACGATCTCGGTGTCGACCGGCTCGGGATCGATCGTTTCGGGGGCGGACGACGCCATCGGCGGGAATTCCACGAAGTACACCTTGCCCGTGGGGGCGTCGGCGTCGTCCGGGACGCAAGTGTCGGTGTCGGTGTCGATGTCGGCCTCGGTCGTGTCGGGCGGGTCGGCCGGCCGGCGCAGGGTGGCGAGGGCCTCGGCCAGCACCTGCCCGGCGCCGGCGAGGCGGTCGATGGCCCGGCTCTCCGCCTTCTCCACCTCGGCCAGCCGGGTGTGGGCGCCGGCCAGGTGCTCGGCGGCCGTCCGGCGGGCCTGGGCGATGATCTCCTGCGACTGCCACTCCGCCTCGGCCCGGACCATGTCGGCTTCCATGCGGGCCTCGTCGACGATCCGGCGAGCCTCGCTGCAGGCCGTGCGGAGCTGCTCCTCGGCCTCACCCCGGACGCGGGCCGCCTCGGCCCGGGCGTCGTCCTGCATCTTTTCCGCGGTCTCGGCCGCCGCCTGGAGCACCGTGCCGATCTCCTCGGCCAGCTGCCGGTAGCTGCCCTGCCCTGCCAGTTCCGTCATCTTCGCCCCCCAGCGCGCGCCGATCGTCTCTCGAGAAACTCCCCCAGGAGAGCATTCGCCACGAAGGGGACAACTCCTGCCATTTGCCGCGAAAGGTTCTGCGGCCTGGTCGTCGGCTCCGGAGAGCCCGGCCACCCGGCCGTTCGAACTGGCTCAGCCGGCCCGGTGGGCCCGGAGGCTGCCGGCGACGGCCTCCAGTTCGGCCCGGGGCAGGTCGCCCGAGACGGTGACGACGACGTCGCCGGTGATGCCCCACAGGTGGGGCCGGATCGGGGCGTCGACCGCCACCGTGCCCTCCAGCTCCGGCCGCCCCTCGAGGGCCAGGCGGACGGGTTGGGCGTCGAGCATCAGCCCCTCGGCCCCCAACGGGTCGTCCCACTGGTCGGCGCCCTTGGGCCGCAACGTGACGGTGAACTCCTGGGCGCCGTTGCGCCACGTCATGGCCACCACCGACGTGGCCGGCGGGTTCATGCCCTCGGGCCCGCTCGACGAGGCGACGTCCTTGTCCACCGACACCGACTGGGGCTCGAACCCGCCGGGCACCAGCCTCGGGACCAGCAGGTCATAGGGAAGCCCTGAAGCCGCCGCCTCGTCGAGGGTCTTCGGGACGAAGCCGATCGAGAACGTGGTCGTCTTCGCCCCCGCCGGCGGGTTGAGCTGGTAGCCGGAGCGGTCGGCCTGGTCGCTGGTGGTGATGCCGCTGGCGGAGAAGTGGGTCGTGCCGAAGCCCCCGCCGGGGTGCTGCTGTTCGTAGGTGGAGCTGCGGGTCAGCTGGAGGAGCACGCCGGTCGCCTGGTCGACGTCGGCCACGGCGTGGTCGGGGGCCCGGTCGCCGCCGAGGCGGTCCTTCACGGTGGGGCCGTCGTAGTGCCAGGCCGGTCGGCCGGCGTAGCTGGTCGTGGTGATGCGGCTGTCGCCGGCCCGGGCCAGCGCCACCACGAAGTCGCCGATCGGACCGAGGGGGGCGGGCTTCGTGACGCGCATGTCGGGGCCGCCGGCCGGCACGCCGGTGCTGACGAAGGCGTTGGGATGGTCCTTCGACGCGCCGGGGCCGCCGCTGGCGACCTCGACTTGGCGGCCGGTGCCGGCGTCGTAGGCGGCGTCGTCGGTCCCGTCGGTGGACGTCCATCGGAAACTGCCGTCGCGGGCCAGCGTGAGCCGCCAGACCCGGCAGGCGGGAGCGCCGACGGGGCACATCTCGCCCTCGATGCCCTCGTAGGTGGCGGAGAACTCGGCCGGAGCGGCGGGGACGGCCGGGCCGCGGCCGGCGGCGGGGGGCGGGCCGGAGCCGTCGGGCCGGGCGGTGCCGCCGATCGGGCGGTCGGCGGCGCGGACCTGGCTGGGGTGGTCGCCCCGGCGGATCACGGTGACGGCGCCGGCGGCGGCGACCACGAAGGCGACGGCGGCCGCCGCCGCGCCGAGGGACCGGCTCGTCCGTCCCCGGCGGGCGGCCCGTCGGGCCCGCCGATCGCTCAGGCTGACGGGAGCGGTCCCAGGGGCCAACTGGGTCGTCCGTGCGGGCCCGGCATCGGTGAAGGACTCGGTCTGGCCGCTGACGGCCGGCGCGTCGGTGGCGCCGGAGCCGGGGAGCAGGGCGGAGAGATCGGCCCAGAACGTGGGGCCGTGGTCGGGGACGGGCAGGCCGGAGAGGGCGACGCCGAGG
>JAUZEY010000543.1 GCA_030838785.1 Actinomycetota bacterium
CTCACCGGCCAGAAGGTGTGGACGTCCGGCGCGCTGATCTCGCAGTACGGGCTGGTGCTGGCCCGCAGCGACGGGAGGCGACCCCGCCACGCCGGGCTCACCATGTTCGTCGTCGACCTGGACGCCCCGGGCGTGACCCTCCGGCCGCTCAGGCAGATGACCGGGCACGCCAAGTTCGCCGAGGTCTTCCTCGACGACGTCAGGGTCGCCGACGACCACCGCGTCGGCGCCGAGAACGACGGCTGGCGCTGCGCCATCACCACGCTCATGAACGAGCGGTTCTCCGTCGGCGGGTTGAAGTACGCCCAGCGGGGCGGCTCCGCCCAGCTCGTCATCGACAAGGCCCGGGCCCTCGGGCTCGTCGACGATCCGGTGGTGCGCCAGCGGCTCGCCGACCTCTGGGCCCGGGAGGCCATGTTCGGCTACCTCCACCACCGCGTCGGCTCGGCGGTGATGGCGGGGCGGGACCCCGGCCCCGAGGGGTCGATCCTCAAGCTGGCGATGGGGGCCTTCATCGGCCTCGCCGCCGGGACGGGCGCCGACCTGGTCGGCGCGGCGGCCATGTCCTGGGATCCGGACCAGCCGGGGGCCGACGGATGGTCGGAGCGCCTGTGCGGGGCGCCGTGCTTCACCATCGCCGGCGGGACCACCGAGGTGCTCAAGAACCTTGTGGCGGAACGGGTTCTGGGACTGCCGCGTGACAACATCGACGACCGCGACGTCCCCTTCGACGAGTGGATCCGCCGCTTTGATTCGATATGACATCCCTGGGAGGACCGCAGTGACAACCTCGTTCGTCGCCGAGCTGCTCATCGACGGGAAGACGACCGCCGCCGCCGAGGGCGCGACGTTCCCCAATGTCAACCCCTACACGGAACAGGAGATCGGCCCCACGCCCGAGGCCACCGTCGCCGACGTCGAGGCCGCCGTCGGCGCCGCCCGGCGGGCCTTCGACGAGACCAAGTGGGCCGAGGACCACCAGTTCCGGGGCCGGTGCATCACCCAGCTGCGGGAAGCGCTGCAGCGCCACGCCGACGACCTGCGCGACATCCTGGTCAGCGAGGTCGGCTGCCCGATCTTCATGACCCGCAGCCCGATGATCCAGCTCGACGTCCCCCTCATCTACCTGGAGGACGCCGCCGAGCTGGCCCGGTCCTACAGCTTCGAGGCCTACATGGCTGACATGGCCCGGCCCCACCAGGTCGACCGGCGGCTCGTCATCAAGGAGCCGTGGGGGGTGGTCGGCATCATCACGCCCTACAACTACCCGATCCAGCAGCTGTGCGCCAAGGTCGGCCCGGCCCTGGCCGCCGGCAACGCCGTCGTGCTCAAGCCGTCGCCGTTCACGCCGTGGTCGGCCTGCTTCGTCGGCAAGGTCGCGGCCACCGAGACCGACATCCCGCCCGGCGTCCTCAACGTGCTGACCACCACCGACGCCGCCGTCAGCGAGGCCATGGTGGCCCACCCCGGCGTCGACATGATCTCCTTCACCGGCTCCACCGCCGTCGGCCGGCGCATCATGGCCACCGCGGCCGCGGGCGTGAAGAAGCTGTTCCTCGAGCTCGGCGGGAAGTCGGCCAGCATCGTCCTCGACGACGCCGACATCGAGACGGTGGTGGAGCAGGGCGTGTTCCGCATGTCGCGCCACTCCGGGCAGGGGTGCGTCAACCTCACCCGCATGCTGCTGCCCCGGGACCACTACGAGGCGGCCCTCGAGGTGGCGGCCGCCGCGGCGGCCAAGGTGCCTTGGGGCGACCCCCGGGACGAGAACACCCACATGGGTCCCCAGGTCGGGAAGCCCCACCAGCAGAAGGTGCTGGGCTACATCGAGAAGGGCCTGGCCGAGGGAGGCCGGCTCATCGCCGGCGGCGGCGTCCCGGCCGGCACCACCGGCTACTTCGTGGAGGCCACGGTCATCGCCGACGTCAAGCCCGACGACACCATCGCCCAGGAGGAGATCTTCGGGCCCGTGCTGGCCGTGATCCCCTACGAGACCGAGGAGGAGGCGATCCGCATCGCCAACAACTCGATCTACGGCCTCTCCGGCGCGGTGTGGAGCGCGTCGACGGAACGGGCGCTGCGGGTCGGCCGCGGCATCCGGACGGGCACCATGGACCTCAACGGCGCCTCGTGGTGGGCCACCGACACGCCCTTCGGCGGGATGAAGCAGAGCGGCCTCGGACGGGAGAACGGCCTGACCGGCTTCGAGGAGTACCTCGACACCCGGGTGATCTCCCACCCGGCGGGCTAGCGCCGGCGGGGCCGGCAGCGCCCCGCTCCAACCGGCGTTCGTTTTCCGGCATATAGCGGAAAGGGAACGCCGGAATGGTTCGGCAGGCCGGCCCAGTCAACCGGCGTTCGTTTTCCGGCGATACAGCGGAAAAGGAACGCCGGTTCGAAGGGCGGTGGGGTCGCAGGGCCTAGGCCGGGGCCTTACGAGGCTTGCGTTTCGGGGGCGTGGTCGCCGGGCCGGCGTGAGGTGCGGACGGGGGCCCTGGTGAAGCCGGCGAGGATGCGGACGGGGGCCCGGGTGAAACCGACGAGTGCTCGTGGGTGGCGGCCTCGGCGATCACTTTGCGCCACTCGTCGAAGGCGTCGACCATGCTGTAGGTCCGGGCGATGTGCTTGCGGGCCGCGGTCTCGGCCTTGGAGGCCCTGCCTTCCAGGACTGCGTCGAAGATGGCCCGGTGGCTGTCCTGCGACTCGTCGAGCAGCTCCTTGTAGCTCGTGGCCTTGCCGGCGGCGGTGAGCTGCACCCCTTCGGGGTTGTCGATGAACGGCAGGAAGAGGGCCGCCGAACTGACCCGGATCAGCGGGATCAGCCCGGTCAGGCGGGCGTTCCCGGAGTGCTCGAGGAACAGCGAGTGGAAGGCGGCGTGGGCCTCCATGCGGCGGAGCGGGTCGTGGGGCTTCGACGTGCTGGCCATCTCGGCCAGGAGGCGGCGGGCGCCGGCCTCCGCCTCGGGGGAGAGGCCCCGAACCGCAGCCAGGCGGGCGCCCAGCCCGTCGACGACCTCCCGGAGCTCGTACATGTCGCGCATCTCGGCCGCGGTGAACGTGACGACCTCGACCGTGCGGTTGTTGTTCGACGTCTTGAGGAAGCCGTCATTCTCCAGGATCCGGAAGGCTTCCCGAAGGGGGGTGCGGCTCACGCCGAGCTGGTTGGCCAGGTCGATCTGGAGCAGCTGCGTGCCAGCCGGGAGCTCGCCCCGCACGATCTTCTCCCGCAGCACCCGGACCACGTCGTCGACGAGCCGGGGCCGGTTGAGCACGTTGAGGGTCGTCACCGCCGAAAGTGTACCGACGGTTCACGGCCCTGATGCCCACCGGGCCACCGAGCGGTATGCTGTATCCAGGATTCACCGCTACGCCCGGGGACACCCCGTACCCCGGGTCTTCCGGGGGCACCCGTACCCCGGGTCGGGAGGTAGGCCATGCCGCTCCAGGACGACATGCACCTGATCTCGGTCGACGACCACCTCATCGAGCACCCCCGGGTCTGGCTCGACCGCATGCCCGAGAAGTACCAGGAGCTCTGCCCCCAGGTCGTCGAAAGCGGCGACGAGGGCATGTACAGCGAGTTCGGCAGCTACGTGAAGCCGCACTCGCAGGCCTGGCGCTACGAGGGGCGGATCCACGCCCAGATGGGCCTCAACGCCGTGGCCGGCAAGCCGCCCGAGGCGCTGGGGCTCGACCCCGTCCGCTACGACGACATGATCCCCGGCTGCTACGACCCCGTCGAGCGGGTGAAGGACATGGACCTCGACGGGGTGCAGGCGGCGCTGTGCTTCCCGCAGTTCCCCAAGTTCGCCGGGACGCTGTTCCGGGAGAGCGACGACATGGAGCTGGCCCGGCTCTGCTCCGCGGCCTGGAACGACTTCGTGCTCGACGAGTGGTGCGCCACCGCCCCCGACCGGTTCATCCCCCTGGCCATCCTCCCCTTCTGGGACGTCGAGGCGTCGGTGGCCGAGATCCAGCGGGTGGCGGCCAAGGGGGCGCGGGCCATCTCCTTCCCCGAGAACATGGTCACCCT
>JAUZEY010000547.1 GCA_030838785.1 Actinomycetota bacterium
CTCGAGAGCGTCTAGTTGGTCACCCTCGACCGGGACGACATCATCGGAGCGCTCGACGAGCTCGTTGGGGTGCTCGTAGCGGCCCAGGCGCCCGCCCACATCCGGATCGTCGGTGGCGCCGCCATCGCGGTGCGCTTCACCAGGGACGCCACCACGACCGACGTGGACGCCATCTACGGTTCCGCCCCGGAAGTAGAAGTGGCCGCCAAGCAGGTCGCGCGACGACGCGGCTGGCCCGACGACTGGCTGAACGACAAGGTGAAGCTGTTCACGTCGCACTTCGATGGCCCCGAGGACTGGGTCAGCTTCGATGTGCGCGACGGTGTCGAAGTCCGTGTCGCAGACGCCCCGCTGCTCCTCGCGATGAAGCTGCGGGCGGCCCGGGGACGGCGCGACGCCGCCGACATCGACCTGCTCCTCGACGCCTGCTCGATCACCACCGCCGACGCTGCCAACGCCGTCTTCGAGCACTACTACCCCGAGGAGCTCCTACCACCCCGAGCCCAGGCCCAACTGACCGCCCGCTTCTCCTAGTAGCCGCAGCGCGCCCCTCCATGTTCAGGGCCACGTAGCCCGCCCATTCAGTCCTGAACGCCGTCGCTGGAATGGAGTTCTCCGATCTGCCTTCGCGAGCCATCGGACCCCGGTAGCAGTCGCCGGCCAGCGGTAGCCTGACTGGCGTGCCGAGTTCCCTCCCGGCCCGCTCAAGGCGGTCATCGAGGAAATCCGGCCGGACGGCACGATCGTGCTCTCGATTCTGGCCGAGGCGTAGCGGACGCAGTGCCCCCAGCTGACGCACCACCAGAGCTACGCGACCGTCCCGGTCGCCGCCCTCATCGAGAACCGCTTCGAGATCCTCGCCAGTGGCTTCCTCCGCATGTCACCGCGCGGTCACGGGATGGTGTCTTGGTGCGTGGGCGATGGGGGTTTCGAACCCTCGACCTCTGCCGTGTGAAGGCAGCGCTCTCCCGCTGAGCTAATCGCCCGGTCGAGGCAGTGAGGATAGCCGCTGGGGGCGGCGCCGCCAGGCGCGGGCGTAACCTGTCGGGTCGTGGCTAGCCGCTGGTACACCATCGTCGTCGATGCCGCCAACCCCGCGCTGATGGCCCGGTTCTGGGCTGCGGTGCTCGACTACCAGATCGTCTTCGAGCAGCCCGACGAGGTGGTGATCGCCAAGGACACCGAGACGTATCCGGGGATCATCTTCGTGCCCGTCCCGGAAGCGAAGACGGCCAAGAACCGGCTCCACATCGACCTCAACCCCGACAACCAGGACGCCGAGGTGGCCCGGCTGCTCGCCCTCGGGGCCAAGCGGGTCGACGTCGGCCAGTCGGGCGAGGTGACCTGGGTCGTCCTGGCCGACCCGGAGGGCAACGAGTTCTGCGTGCTCACCGCCCGGGAGCAGTAGCGCCCGGCCCCTCGGTGCGAACCCGGCGCCGGCGCCCGGTCAGGCCGGTTCGGGGACGGCGGAGAGGCGGAGGTTGCGGACGACGTGGAGCCAGGCCTCCCCGCCGATCTGGCAGGCGGTCGAGACGAGGAAGCCGGGCCGCCGGCCGCCGAAGCGGCCCAGTTGTTCGTCGTCGGCCGGGACCTCGACGTCGATCCGGGCCAGCTGCACCCGGGCCGGGAGCCGCCGGGCGGGCTCCGCCTCGTCGCCCGCCCAGCCGGGATGGAGCAGGTCGGAGCGCACGACGGCGGGGACGGCCATGCGCCTCACCTCGGCCCGGAGACGGAACTCGCGCTCCTCCCAGTGGACCTCCCGCAGCGGGTCGTGGGCCCACCATTTGAGGCCGGCGCCGTCGGCTCCGGTCGCCAGGGCCGGCCCGCCGCTTACGGCCAGCGTCGACTGCCGCAGCCGGGGCCGCAGCCCCGGCCGGGACCGGAACTCCCCGACCACGATCTCGACGAAGGGCCCGTAGGGGGAGGCGGTGTGGTGGAGGGCGGCCAGGAAGACGGGATGGCCCCCGGCCCTGGCCCACACGACCAGCGCCTCGCCCTCGAACCCTCCGCCGTGCTCCCGCCCCACGCCGCTCACGTTACCGGGAGCCCCGGACCCGGGGGGCGACCACGCGACGACCGCCCGGCCAGTTGGCCGGGCGGTCGGACCTGCATCGCAGAGAAGGCGGACGTCAGGCGATCGCCCGGACGTTCTGGGCCTGGTCGCCCTTCGGGCCGCTGGTCACCTCGAACTCGACCCGCTGCCCCTCCTCGAGGCTCCGGTAGCCGGCCCCCTCGATCGCCGAGTAGTGCACGAACACGTCGGCGCCACCCTCACGGGAGATGAAGCCATAGCCCTTCTCCGCGTTGAACCACTTGACTGTGCCAGTCGCCAAGACCGACTCCTTCCATCTGTGTTCCAGGAGGGTCCGGCCTGACGCACTGCACCCTCACGTCTACAAGTCCTGATGATACAAGAGCAGCCGATCAGGTTCGAGCGCAGAAGTCCCGCGCCGGAACGGCTTTTCCGCCTTGCGAACGGTAGGCTCAGAGGCTGCGAAGTCGCATCCGTTGACCAGGCGACATCGACGGAGGGGGTTTCACGTGGCCGGAAGTGGACGGGCCCGGCGGTTCCGCCAGGCACGGCAGCTCAAGCAGGGCAGCCATGAGCAGGTTTGTCGCGCCTGCGAGGCCAACCTGACCCTGGGAGAGCCCCACGGTGCCGGCTGCGAATTCGCCGAGGAAGACCCCTGGGCCGTCGACGGCGACGAGCCCGAAGAGGACGAAGAGGAAGAGGCCTGGTAGGGGCCTGAACGGCCCCTGACCTCAGGCCTCCCGGGGATCGATCGTCTCCGGATCCAGGTCGTAGCGCCGGATCGCCTCGGCCACCGTCTCGCCCTTCACGTCACCGAGCTGGGCCAGCCCCGACAGCGCCGCCACCACGACGTGGGGGGCGTCGGTCTCGAAGTGGCGGCGCAGCGCGGAACGCGTGTCGGAGAAGCCGTAGCCGTCCGTCCCGAGGGGGATGAACGGGCCGGGCACCCAGCGGGCGACCTGGTCGGGCACCGCCTTCATGTAGTCGGTCACCGCCACTGTGGGGCCGGTAGCGCCGTTGGCGCCGAGGACGTGGCTGATGTAGGGCGCCCGGGGCACCTCCGTCGGATGGAGCCGGTTCCAGCGCTCGACCGCCAGGGCTTCCTCGCGGAGCAGCTTGTAGCTGGTGGCGCTCCACACCTCGGCCGCGGTGTCGTGGTGCTCGGCCAGGAGCTGCTGGGCCTCGAGCGCGGCCAGCATCCCCGTCCCGCTGGCCAGGATCCGGACCCGGTTGGTGAGGTTCCCGTCCGGGGCGGGCTTGTAGCGGTACAGCCCCCGGAGGATCCCGTCCTTGGCGCCGTCGGGCATGGCCGGCATGGAGATCATCTCGTTGTAGAGGGTGATGTAGTAGAAGATGTCCTCCGGCTTCTCGCCGTACATCCGGCGGATGCCCTCCTCGACGATGACCGCCAGCTCGTAGGCGAAGGCCGGGTCGTAGACCTTGCAGTTCGGCACCGTCGACGCCAGCACCGGCGAGTGTCCGTCGTCGTGCTGGAGGCCCTCGCCCTGCAGCGTCGTGCGGCCGGCGGTGGCACCGAGGAGGAAGCCCCGGCCCCGGGAGTCGCCGAAGGCCCAGATGAGGTCGCCGACCCGCTGGAAGCCGAACATCGAATAGAAGATGTAGAACGGGATCATCGGCTGGCCCCAGGTGGCGTAGGCCGTGCCCGCCGCCGTGAAGCTGGCCATCGACCCCGCCTCGGTGATGCCCTCCTCCAGGATCTGGCCGGTGCGGTCCTCCCGGTACGACAGGACCAGCTGGGCGTCGACCGGCTCGTACTGTTGCCCGAACGGGGCGTAGATCTTCGAGGTGGCGAACAGGGCGTCGAGACCGAAGGTGCGGCCCTCGTCGGGGATGATCGGCACGATCCGCCTGCCGATCTGGCGGTCCTTGATCAGGTTCCGCATCAGGCGCGTGAAGGCCGAGGTGGTCGAGGCCTTCACCTTCTCGCCCGTCCCCGACAGGAGATCCTTGAACGGGTCGCCGGCCGGGGTCGGGAGCGACCCCTTGCGGACCACCCGCTCGGGCACCGGGCCGTCGAGGGCCCGGCGCCGGGCCCGCATGTACTCGAGCTCCTCCGACTTCGGGCCGGGGTGGTAGTAGGGCGGGTCGCCCTCCTCCAGCACCTTGTCGGGGATGTCGAGGAAGAGCCGGTCGCGGAAGGTCTTCAGCTCCGCCTCGGTCATCTTCTTGATCTGGTGGGTGGCGTTGCGGGCCTCGAACTCCGGGCCCAGCGTCCAGCCCTTGATGGTGTGGGCCAGGATGACCGTCGGGCTGCCCTCGTGCTCGGTGGCGGCCTTGTAGGCGGCGTAGAGCTTGCGGTAGTCGTGCCCGCCCCGGGGCAGCTTGCGGAGGTCGTCGTCGGACAGGTGCTCGACCAGGCGGCGCAGCCGGGGGTCGGGGCCGAAGAAGTGCTCCCGGATGTAGGCGCCCGACTCCACCGAGTACTTCTGGAACTGGCCGTCGTTGGTGGTGTTCATCTGGTTGACGAGGACACCGTCGACGTCGCGCTGGAGCAGGTCGTCCCACTCCCGGCCCCACACCACCTTGATGACGTTCCAGCCGCCGCCCCGGTACGTGGCCTCCAGCTCCTGGATGATCTTCCCGTTGCCCCGCACCGGCCCGTCGAGCCGCTGGAGGTTGCAGTTGACGACGAAGATCAGGTTGTCGAGCTGGTCGGTGGCGGCCAGGTGCAGCGCCGCCATCGACTCCGGCTCGTCCATCTCGCCGTCGCCGACGAAGCACCACACCTTGGCCTTGGAGGTGTCGGCGATCTGGCGGTGGAGCAGGTAGCGGTTGAAGCGGGCCTGGTAGACGGCGTTGAGCGGGCCGATGCCCATCGACACCGTGGGGAACTCCCAGAAGTCGGGCAGGCGCCTCGGGTGCGGGTAGCTCGGCAGCCCGCCGCCGCCGACCTCCCGCCGGAACCGGTCGAGCTGGTCCTCCGTGAGACGCCCCTCCAGGTAGGCCCGGGAGTAGACGCCGGGGGCGGCGTGGCCCTGGATGAAGACCTGGTCGCCGAAACCGCCGTCGGACTTGCCGTGGAAGAAGTGGTTGAACCCGACCTCGTACAGCGACGCCGACGAGGCGTACGTCGACAGGTGGCCGCCCAGGCCGTCGTAGCGCCGGTTGGCCCGGGTGACCATCGCCATGGCGTTCCAGCGGATGAAGGCCCGGACGCGGCGCTCGATGTGCTCGTCGCCCGGGAACCACGGCTCCTCTTCGGGCGGGATGGTGTTGATGTAGTCGGACGACACCATGGCCGGCACGCCGACCTGCAGCTCCCGGGCCCGGGCCATGAGGCGGGCCAGCAGGAAGCGGGCGCGGGGCCTCCCCCGTTGGTCGACCACCGAGTCGAGGGAGTCCACCCATTCCCTGGTCTCGGCCGGATCGATGTCGGGGAGCGAGTGCGAATACCCGTCGATGATCACGGTTCCAGACTAGGACTTCGTCGCCGGGAGGTGCGCGGGTCGTCACCCCGGCCCCGGTACGCTCGGCCGCCATGCGGAAGGTCGCTCTCGCCACCGTCCTGGCACTGTCTGCCACCGCCTGCGGGGGCGGGCACGACAAGGCCGCCGACGCACCGGCCACCACCTCCCCCTCGACGACCGCGGCGTCCGTGACCACTGCGTCCGCCGAGAGCTCGACGACGGCGACGACCGCGACCACCCGCCCGTCCACCACCAGGACCACCGCCAAGCAGGCGGCGGCGTCGCCCACCACCGCCTCCACCGGCACGACGGGCGGTCCGGGTCCGCAGACCGCACCCCATGCCACGGTCTTCGTCGCCGCCGCCCCCACCGACCCGGCCGAGCTCGACCGCCTCGCCGACCAGCTGGCCGCCGACGAAGCGGCGCTGCGCTCCCCCGCCACCCCGGCGGCCGACATGCCCGCCCTCGCCCGCCGCCAGCAGGCCGCCTACCGGGCGCTGTCGGCCCGGCCCGAGGTCCTCCCCCGGGTGCTGGCCCGACTGCCGGAGGCGCTGCGCCCCGTCGCCCAGGCCAACGTCGACGCCGGCGCCGAGCTGCGGGCGATGACCACGCCGAAGACGGATCTCCCGCCGTGGCGCATCCTGACCCCGCCGCCGCCGGAGGAGCTGCAGCGCTACTACCAGGAGGCGGAGTCCGCCACCAAGGTGCCGTGGGCCTACCTCGCCGCCGTCCACCTCGTGGAGACCCGCATGGGCCGGATCCGGGGCACGAGCACGGCCGGGGCCCAGGGCCCGATGCAGTTCCTGCCCAGCACGTGGGCCCGGTGGGGCGGCGGGGGCGACATTAACGACCCCCACGACGCCATCCTGGCCGCCGGCCGCTACCTGCAGTCCTCAGGGGCGCCGGGCGATCTCCACCGGGCGCTGTTCGCCTACAACCATTCCGAGCACTACGTGCGGGCGGTCACGCTCTACGCCCAGCAGATCGAGGCCGACCCCCGGGCCTACCTCGCCTACCACGCCTGGCAGGTGTACTACATCACGCCCCACGGCGATCTCTGGCTCGAAGAGGGCTACGCCCACTAGCTCCACTCGAATCACGTCGGGGCACGATCCCGGCAACCCCGCCGCCGGTTTTCCGACGGGGTGAGGAACTGCCCCTCGTCGCGCCGAAATCAAAGGCACGCGAGAAACGAGGGGAAGGGAGCACCGCCGTGGGGCTGGCCCGGACGCTGACGACGGCCACGGTGGTCGCGTTGGCCGGAGCCGGGGTCCTGGTCGGAGGCGCCCGCCCGGCGTTGGCCGATTCCTCCCCCACCACCGGTGCCGCGCCGGCGGAGCCCGGCGTGCCGGCCGGCTTCCGGGTCACGGGCCGCAGCGCGGTGGCCCCCGGGGTCGAGCGGCTCGACCTCGTGCGGGACAAACCACCGTTGGCCGTCCACGTGGCCCGTATCGCCCCTGACGCCGCCGTCTCGCTGCGGGCGGTGCTGTCCAACGACGAGGTCGCCGGGCAGGACCCGATCCTCGAACGGACCAGCAGCATGTGCCAGCGGGTCCACTGCCTCCTGGCCGTCAACGGCGACTTCGCCGGCGGCGACGACCAGCCCCTCGGCGGCCTCCTCACGGGCGGCGAGCTGTTGCGCAGCCCGAGCCTGTCGGAGCTGCAGCTCTCCGTCGGCCGCGACGGCGTTTTGTCGGCCGGGCAGTTCGACTGGACGGGGACCCTGGTGCCCACCGATCTCCAGCCGCTCACGCTGGCGGGCGTGAACGTGGCCCTCGCCGCCGACGCCCTCACGCTCTACACGCCGGCCTTCGGCCCGAGCCTGGACACGGCCGGGCCCGCCACCGCCCTCGCCTTCCGCACCGTCGAGCCGGCCGGGGCCTTGCGGGTCGGCCAGACGACGATGGTCGAGATCACCGGGCTCTCCGACCAGCCCGCCGGTGGCGCTCCAGGGCCGATCCCGGCCGACGGCGGTGTCCTCGCCGCCCGGGGGCCGGCCGCCGACGGCCTGCGGGCCCTCTGGAACCGGGTCCGGACCGGGCAGGTCAGCAGCCGGGCGCTCCTGCGCCTCGACACGCCGGCCGGTGTGGCCGAGAGCCTCGGCGGCAGCCCGATCCTCGTCCGCGACGGCGTCCGGTGGTTCGCCGACGCGGCCAACGACTTCACCCGCGGCCGCCAGCCCCGGACCCTGGTGGGCTGGAACCCCGCCGGGGAGCGGCTGCTCGTCACCGTCGACGGCCGCCAGCCCGACGTCAGCGTCGGCATGACCCTGGCCGAGGCCTCCGACCTCCTGCTGGCGCTGGGAGCGACCGACGGCATCAACCTCGACGGCGGGGGATCGACGACCTTCGTCGCCTCCGGGGCCGTGGCGAACATCCCGAGCGACGTCGCCGTCCACCGCGGCAGCCAGGAGGCGATCCAGCATCTGGCGTCGCCGGGCCAGCAGGTCATCGGCCACGTCGAGCGGCCCGTCACCAGCGCCCTGGCCGTCGTCCCCCGCAACGAGGTGGCGGTGCCGCCCGCCCCGGCCGAGAACGGGTCGGCGGCGGGCCTGACCCAGGCCCTCAGCCTCGCCGCCCGTTCGTCGACCGACCCCGGCTCCGTGCCCGAGGGCAGTGTCCCCCCGCTCGTCGTCGGGCCCGAGGTCGGCTTCGGCGGCGCGTTGCGGCTGACGGCCGTGGTGGCCGACGCCATCGTCGCCGCCGCGCTGGGGCTGCTGGCCCTGTCCCGGCGCCGCCGGTCCACCCCGGGCCGGCCCGGCCGTCACTCCCGCCCCCGCCGCCACGGCGGCCCCGACCACCCGGCGCTCGCCGCCTGATCCCGTCCGCAACGGAGGACATGCCATGACCCGCGACCAGCTCGAAGCCCGCCTCCGGGCCACGGAGATCGCCGTCGACTGCCTGCTGGCCGAGATCGACGAGCTGCGCGACCGCCTCGACGCCCAGGTGCGAATGTGCCACGGCGCCGAGATCCACCTCGACTGAGCGCGTCATCGTCGGGCCGCCACGACGTTTTCTTCCTGAGCAAGCACGACCCACGGAGCAGCTGAACCCCCGGACCCCTCCCTGCCGGGGGTTCAGCGCGTTCCGGCCTTTACCGACGGGGCGTTACTGACGGGCCTTGAGCGCCTCGATCAGCTTCGGCATCACCTTGTGGACGTCACCCACGATCCCGAGGTCGGCGATGTTGAAGATGGCCGCCTCCGGATCCTTGTTGATGGCGACGATGTTGTCGGAGCCCTTCATGCCCACCATGTGCTGGGTGGCGCCGGAGATGCCGGCGGCGATGTACACCTTGGGCTTGACCGTCTTGCCCGTCTGGCCGACCTGGTGGGAGTAGGGCACCCACCCGGCGTCGACGATGGCCCGGGAGGCGCC
>JAUZEY010000348.1 GCA_030838785.1 Actinomycetota bacterium
CCCACCGTCCCGGTCACGCCACCCAGCAGGCCACCCGCACCGCCGCTGGTCACCCCACCCAGCAGACCACCGGAACCACCACTCGTCACGCCGCCCACCGTCCCGGTCACGCCACCCAGCAGGCCACCCGCGCCGCCGCTGGTCACCCCACCCAGCAGGCCACCGGAACCGCCGCTCGTCACGCTGCCCACCGTCCCGGTCACGCCGCCCAGCAGGCCACCGGAACCGCCGTTCGTCACGCCGCCCAACGTTCCGGTCACGCCGCCCAGGAGGCCGCCGGAGCTTCCGCCGAGGAGCCCGGAGGACTTCAGCGGGGCGGGGGTGGCCGACGCCATGGCGGGGATAATGAGCGCCGCTCCGGTGAGGAGACCGACGACGGGAACGGCGATCAGGAGGGCCCGCTTCTGGGTCTTGCGCATGATGCTCCCTTACTGGAATTTCGAGCGCCGGTGCCTCGGCGCTGCTGTCGAAACCAGGTAACGGGAGGCGGCCGGCGGGCCTTGAGATGGCCTTAACCAACTTGGGGTCGAAGCCCACTCAATGAGCGGGATGACTAGTTCAGGTTGACTGGCGTGTCGTGACCACCTCGGACCCAGATCCCGACGGTGCCAACGACCCGGAAGTGCCCGGAACGACGCAGTCGGGACACCGCGACGCCTTGACCGGCAAGGGGTCTACGCCGGTCGGCCTACTCCCCAGCCGACCCGTACTAGTGCGCCTGGGGGTTAGGGACCGATGAACGCGTTTCGGGTCAGAACGGCCTGGGCGTCAGGGCCGAGGACGTAGTCGAGAAAGGCGTAGGCCAGGTTGGCGTTGGCCGACTGCTTGAGGACGGCGATGGGGTACTCGGCCACCACGTTCAGATCGTCGGGGACCACGACCGTGTCGGCCTGCGCCGCCGCCGCCTTGGCGTCGGTCACGTAGCCGATCCCGGCGTCGACCTGGCCGCTCGTCACCTTGGTCACGACGGCCTTTACGTTCTGCTCCAGCGACTTCGGCTGCGCCTTCACGCCCGCCTTGGCCAAGGCCTGGGCGCCGTACTTCCCGCACGGCACCTCGACGGCGCAGAGCACGAAGGTCACGCCCGGCTTGTCGAAGTCCTTGAGGGACCTGATCTTCTTCGGGTTGCCCTTCTTCACCAGGATGGCCAGCCGGTTGTGGGCGAAGACCCGGGGCCCGCTGGCGTTCCCGGCGTCGGTGACCTTCTTCATGTTGGCCTGGTCGGCCGAGGCGAACACGTCGGCCGGCGCCCCGTTGTTGGCCTGCGTGGCCAGCGCCGACGAGGCGTCGTAGCTGAAGGTCACCTTGGTGCCGGCGTGGAGCGCCTCGAAGGCCTTGCCGATCTCGTTGAACGACTCGGTCAGCGAGGCGGCGGCCAGCACGGTCAGGTTCCCGCTCAACGACGCCACCGTCGTCGTGGTCGTGGCGCCGTCGGCCGTGGACGGGCGCGGCTTCTCGCTGGCGCAGGCGGCCCCGAGACCGAGGACCAGCGCGAGCGTGAGGGCCAGGGCGCGGCCCACGGGTCGACGGAAGATCACAGCACCAGCTCCTCGAAAGTAGTCCGACTGCGACTACAGGCTACCGAACGCCACTCAAGCCGGATGCAAGGGGGGTCGATGACCCAAATGTGCGGCGCCACCTGTCACTTTCGACGCTCGTCATGGTGCTGGCGACCATGGTCCTGATCGCCGCGCCCTACACCGGACTGGGCGGCGACCGCCTCCAGGGAATCGTGGGCGACGTCGGCCCCGTCCTGCTCGGCCTCGTGGCCACCGTCGCCGCCTACCGGGTGTCGTCCCGGGCCGGCGTCGACCCCGGCGTCCAGCGGGCGTGGCGGCGACTGGCGGTCGCCTTCGGCTGCTGGTGGGCCGGCGACCTCATCTGGTTCGTCTACGAAGCGGTGCTGCGCCAGCACCCGTTCCCGTCGCTCGCCGACGCCGCCTACCTCGCGTTCTACCCCTTGGGCGTCCGGGCGCTGCTGTCGTTCCCGTCCACCGCCCGCCGCCGCAGCGACTGGACGAAACTGGGCCTCGACGCCCTCACCGTCGTCCTCTGCGCCGGCATGGGCATCTGGTACCTGGTGGTCGGGCCGACCGTCCACGACCATCCGGGCCAGAGTCTGGCCACGGTGCTCAACTTCGCCTACCCGGTCGGCGACCTGCTGCTGCTCTTCGGCGTGGTGGTGAACCTGCTGCGCCGCACCACGGCCATGGACGCCGCCTTCCGCCTCCTCGTCGGCGGTGTCGGCGCCCTCGTCGTCGCCGACGTCGCCTTCGCCCGCCTCTCCCTCTCCAACACCTACGACGGCGGCGGCTGGCCCGACGCCTTCTGGCTGGCGGCGTGGTGTCTCTTCTTCCTGGCCGCCCGGGCCGTGTCCCCGGCGGGCACCGCCGCCCCCGGCCACGACGGCCACCCGTCCCTGGCCGGGCTCGGCCGGAGCCACCCCCGGCGGGCCGAGCAGCCGTTGTCCCGCCTGCCGTACCTCGCCGTCGCCCTGGCCTACGCCCTCCTCCTGTTCGTCGGGCACCGGGCCGCCGTCTACCCCCTCGACGGCCTCATCCTCGGCGCGGCGGCCGTCACGGCGCTGGTCCTCGTCCGCCAGGTCCACATGATCTCCGAGAACGGGCGGTTGATGTCCCGGCTGCAGAACCTGGCCAACGTCGACCCGCTGACCGGGCTCCCCAACCGCCGGGCCTTCTTCGAGGAGGCCGAGCTGCTCTTCGAGGGTTCGGGCCTGCCGGGCACGCGGCACAGCATCCTCATGATCGACGTCGACTACTTCAAGGACGTCAACGACACGTTCGGTCACCGGACGGGCGACCGGGTGCTGTCGATCGTGGCCGCCGGCGTGAAGTCGCAGCTCCGCAGCGCCGACCTCGTCGGCCGCTACGGCGGCGACGAGCTCGTCGTCGCCGTCGCCGACTGCGGTGGCGAGGCCGCCTTCGCCGTGGCCGAGCGGATCCGCTCCGTCGTGGCCGCCACGCCCGTCGTCAGCGAGGACGCGGTGGTCAACGTCACGCTGAGCATCGGCGTCGCCGGCGCCGAGCACGGCGAAGGGCTCCTGCCGCTCCTGGCCCGAGCCGACCTCGCCCTCTACGACGCCAAGCGGGCCGGACGGGCCTGCGTCCGGGAGTTCGTGCCCCACGGGGGCGTCCGGGACTCCGACAGCT
This sequence comes from Actinomycetota bacterium, assembly GCA_030838785.1. Taxonomy (GTDB): domain Bacteria; phylum Actinomycetota; class Acidimicrobiia; order IMCC26256; family BP-133; genus BP-133. The sequence goes on from JAUZEY010000348.1 coordinate 3,171, forward strand.
CGCAGCGGTAGATCAAAGCGGTTCGCTCAAAGGGATGCGGACGCGGCAGGGCCGCCGTACAGTCAGCCCACCATGACGCTGTCCGTACTGCTCGCCGGGGGGACGACCTCCGCCCCCGCGCGCCGCCGCCTCCTGTCGGCGGCGCTCGTGGCGCTGGCCGTGCTCAGCTGCGTCTCGGGTCTGGCGGCCGCCCCCGGCCGCTCCCGGGCCGTCCCCTCCGGCGTCATCGAGGTCAGCGCCCGGCGGGCGCCGGCGACCTTCGGGCTCGTCCCGACCTCGCGGCGCGACGACGCCGTCCTCCGGTCACAGCCCGAACTCCAGACCCTCGGTGTGGGCACGACCCTGGCCCGGGCCAAGCTGGCCCGGCTGCAGGCCGACCGCATCCGCCGCCTGGCCGGCGCCACCGGCCGACGCCGCCTCGGCGGCGACGGTGACACCCCCGGCGGCCGCCCGTCCGGCGCGGCTGCGCCCCGGCTCCGGGCGCCCCCCTCCGCCGACTGACGAAGTCGTCCCGTCCAACCGACAAGGACACCCCAGCCTCGGGGGGAGGCTCATGTACGCCGTCCTCAAGCGGCTCCTGCTCGGCCGCCCGCTGCGCAGCGCGGACCAGGAGCACCAGCGCCTCATCAAGGTCATCGCCCTGGCGATCTTCTCGTCGGACGCCATCTCCTCCACGGCCTACGCCACGGAGGAGATCCTCCACGTGCTCGTTCCGCTGGCCGGCCTGGCCGCCCTCGACGACCTCATCCCGATCTCCATGGTCGTCGTCACGCTGCTGGCCATCGTCGTCTTCAGCTACCGGCAGACGATCTTCGCCTATCCCAACGGCGGCGGCTCCTACATCGTCAGCCGCGAGAACCTGGGCGAGACCCCGGCGCTGGTCGCGGGAGCTTCCCTGCTGGTCGACTACACGCTGACGGTCGCCGTCTCGGTGTCGGCCGGGGTGGCCGCCATCACCTCGGCGGTGAAGCCGCTGGCGGAGCACCGGGTGGAGCTCGGCCTGGTCCTGGTTGTCCTCGTGACCCTGGGCAACCTGCGGGGCATCAAGGAAGCGGGCCAGATCTTCGCCGTTCCCACCTACATCTACATGGGGATCCTCGGCCTGCTCATCGTGTGGGGGCTCTGGCAGTCGTTCACCGGCGGACTCCACCGGCTCCCGGTCGACCAGGCGCAGCTCGACCACTTCACCAAGGCCGGCGCGCTCATGACCGGCGTCACGCTCTTCGCCCTCATGCGGGCCTTCTCGTCGGGGGCCGTGGCCCTCACCGGCATCGAGGCGATCTCAAACGCAGTCCCCGCCTTCAAGCGGCCCGAAGCGAAGAACGCCGCCAACACCCTGGCCTGGATGGCCGTGATCCTCGGCGTCTTCTTCTTCGGGATCTCGCTGCTGGCCCACCGGCTCGGCCCGACGCTGTCGGAGCACGAGACGGTCCTGTCGATCCTGGGGACGGCCGTCTTCGGCCGCGGCGTCCTCTACATCATCCTCCAGGCCTCGACCGCCGCCATCCTGACGCTGGCGGCCAACACCGCCTTCTCCGGCTTCCCGTTGCTGGCCTCGATCATCGCCCAGGACGGATACCTCCCCCGCCAGCTCGCCACCCGGGGCGACCGCCTGGCCTTCTCCAACGGGATCGTCGGCCTGGCCGCCGCCGCCGCCATCCTCCTCGTGGCCTTCGGCGGGGAGACGACGGCGCTGATCCCCCTCTACGCCGTCGGCGTGTTCACCTCCTTCACGCTGTCCCAGTGGGGAATGGTGCAGCGGCACCGGCGCATCCGGGAATCGGGTTGGCTGTTCGGCGCCGTCATCAACGGCATCGGGGCGGTGGCCACCGGCCTCGTCCTGGTCGTCGTGCTGGTGTCGAAGTTCACCATCGGGGCCTGGATCCCGGCCGTGGTGATCCCGTTGATGGTGCTGCTGCTGCGGGGGATCAAGCGGCACTACCGGTTCGTCGGCGAGGGTCTCCGGGTCACGCCCGGCTGGCGCCCGCCCCGGCACCGCCGCCAGACGGTCGTGCTCTTCGTCGAGGAGGTGAATCAGGGCGTGCTCCACGCCCTCGCCTACGGCCGCAGCCTCAACCCCGACCGGCTGGTGGCGGTGGCGGTCATCTCCGAGCTCAACGAGCTCAGCGCCCTGGAGGCAGACTGGGCCCGGCACAGCGACGGCGTGCCACTGGAGATCGTCTACTCCCCGGCGGGGGAGATCTCCCGGGCGGTGATCGGCTACGTCGACCAGGTGACCGATTCCGGCGCCATCGGCGGGGTCACCGTGCTGATCCCGGAGCTGGCCATCCACCACTGGTGGGAGGAGCTCCTTCACAACCAGATCGCGCTGTCGCTCAAGGGCCGCCTGCTGTTCCGGCCGGGAACGGTGGTGACGTCGGTCCCCTATCGACCCCAGGCTGAACCTCATAGCCCGGCCGGGCTGGCCGACCGGTAGCTCAGCCGGCCATCAGGTCGAGGACGAAGCACAGGCCCCGGATGTCGCCCCACTGCTGGTCCAACTCGGGGACCCGGCGGAACCCGACCCGCCCGTAGAGGCGGTGGGCGGTGACCATCCACTCGGTCGATCCGATGACCATCCTCGAGCAGCCCGCCGCCCGGGCCCGGTCGAGGCACTCGTCGACGAGGCGGGGACCGACCCCCTTCCCCTGCGCCGCCGGGTCGACGGCCAGCATCCGGAAGCCGCAGTCGCCGTCGACGCCGTGGGTCCACTCGAAGTACGGCCCTCGACCCAGCGTCAGCGTGACCGAGCCGAGGAGGCGCCCGCCGCCGTCGTCCTCGGCCACCAGCACGACGGTGTTCCCGGCGCCGGCCCGGGCGGCGACGTCGGCCAGGTGGGCGGCGTAGTCGTCGCCGACCCACGTGTCGAGGGCGCGGTAGGCGGCCACCGTCAGCCGGGCGATCTCGTCGTAGTCGTCGCTCGTTGCCTCACGGACCCGCATCGGCCGGGAAACTAGCGGGCGGTGACCTTCCTCCCGACCCTTCCCGGCCGCCATCCGTCCGACCGTGAGATCCTGCGGTTGGCCATCCCGGCGCTCGGCGCACTGGCCGCCGAGCCGCTCTACATCCTCACCGACACGGCGGTCGTCGGACATCTGGGGACCCCGCAGCTCGGCGGCCTGGCCGTGGCCGGCACGATCCTGACGACCGCCTTCTCCCTCTTCAACTTCCTCTCCTACGGGACGACGGCGGCCGTGGCCCGGGCGGCGGGGGCGGGCCGGTCGGAGACCAGCGCCCGCAACGCGGTGCAGAGCCTGTGGCTGGCGCTGGTCATCGGGGTCGCCCTCGCCCTGGTCGGCGTGCTGGGCGCACCGCTGCTGGTCGGCCTCGTGGGCCCGTCCGCCTCGGTGCGTCCGAACGCCCTGCTGTACCTGCGGATCGCCTCGCTGGGGATGGTCCCGGTGATGCTGGGGCTGGTCGGCGTCGGCTACCTGCGGGGCCTGCAGGACACCATGACCCCCCTGCGGATCTCCCTGCTGGCCAACCTGGCCAACCTCGTGGTGGAGGTCGTCGCCATCTACGGCCTCGGGATGGGGCTGGCCGCCTCGGCCTGGGCCACCGTCATCGTCCAGGTGGGGGCGGCGGTGGTGTTCTGCCGCCACATCTCCCGCCACGCCCGGGCGGCGGAGGTGAGCTGGCGGCCCGACCCGGCCACGCTCCGGGCGCTGGTGGTCATCGGCCGCGACCTCTTCCTGCGGACGGGCTCGCTGCTGGCCGCCCTGGCCGTGGCCACCGCCGTCGCCGCCCGGTTGGGGACGGCGCCGCTGGGCGCCCACCAGGTCGCCTTCCAGCTGTGGAGCTTCCTGGCGCTCAGCCTCGACGCGGTGGCCATCGCCGCCCAGGCCATGGTCGGCCGCCTCCTCGGGGCCGGCGACGCCGGAGGGGCCCGGTCGGCCTCCCGGCGGATGGTGGAGTGGGGCCTGCTGGCCGGTCTGGCCCTCGGGTCGCTGGTGGCGCTGCTGCGGCCGGTGCTGGCGCCGCTGTTCTCCGATGACCCGGCGGTGATCCACCTCACCCTTCAGGTGCTGTGGATCGTCGCCCTCCTCCAACCCCTGAACGCAGTCGTATTCGTGCTCGACGGGGTGCTGATCGGCGCCGGCGACCTCCGCTTCCTGGCCGGCGCGATGGTGGCGGCCTTCGCCGTGTTCCTCCCCGCTGCCGTCCTCGCCGGCACGGTCGGCGGAAGCCTCCTGTGGCTGTGGGGGGCCATCACCCTCCTGATGGTGGCCCGTCTGATCGGGATGGCCTGGCGCTTCGCCGGCACGGCCTGGGCGGTCACCGGCGGCTGACGCGGTGCATGTGTCACCGGGGCGACAGAGTGCCGACGACGCCCCCGTTAGCGTCCGGTCGTCTCTACGAGAGAGGAGACCACCAATGGACGCTGCGTCCGTAGCCAATGACCTGATGGAGGCCTTCAACGACAGTGACTGGGAGCGCTTCTCGGCGCTCTGTTCCCCCGACGTCGTCTACGACGAGAAGGGTTCCAACCGCACCACCAAGGGCGTCGACGGCATTCTCGATGTGGCCAAGGGCTGGAAGACGGCCTTCCCCGACATCCACGGCCGGATCTGGACCAGTGTCGGTGTCGCCAACACGGCCGTCCTCGAGATCACCTGGACGGGGAGCCACCAAGGGCCGCTGTCGTCGCCCGGCGGAGAGGTGCCGCCCACCGGCAAGAGCGTCGAGTTCGACGATGCCCAGGTCTACACCGTCGAGAACGGCCAGGTGACCTCCATGCGGAACTACGGCGACTTCCTCACGATGCTGACGCAGCTGGGCGTCCTCCCCGGCTGATCGAGCCCGGCGGGCTGCCCAAGCGCCAGACTGGGGGGCGTGCGGGGGTTCGTCGTCATGCTCGGCGCGGTGGCGTGCGCCGCCCAGCCGCTCTCCGGAGCGGCGGGCGGCGCCGACGCCGGGTACCTCACGTCGCAGTTCCGGTGGCGGGCGGCCGGAGGGTTCGAGGTCTGGGAGACGGGCCCCGGCGCCACCCGCACGGCGGACGGGCGCCTCAGCCTCGACCCGTCCTCCGCCCCGGCGGCCGCCGACGCCGCCGGCACCTACCACGGCAGGAGCTTCTACAACGGCGGGCCCTACGTGTTCGGCGAGGTCACCGGTCCCATGACCCCCGTCGGATTCGAGGTGACGCAGGCGGTCCCCTCCTGGGACGCCGACACCCCGGCCGGCTCCTGGATCGAGGTGTCGCTCCGGGCCCGGCTGGTCGGCGGGCGGCTCACCAAGTGGTACAGCGCCGGGGTGTGGGCCGCCGACGGGTCGACCGTGGCCCGCCACTCGGTCGACGACCAGGGCGACGGCGACGCCAACCTGGCCACCGACACGCTCGTCATCCCGGACGGGAAGCCGGCCGCCGACGCCCTCCAGATGAAGGTGCGGTTCATGACCGCCCGGCCCGACGCCGTCCCCAGCCTCGGGCTGGCGGCGGTGGCGGTGTCGACCCCGCCGCCGGGGCGGGCGGCGACGGCGCCCCCGGCGTCGGCCGGCGACCCGGCCCGGTGGGGGAAGGTGCTCGACGTGCCGGCCTGCACGCAGTCGTACCCCGACGGCGGCGAGGGCTGGTGCTCCCCGACCTCGACGTCGATGATCGTCGGCTACTGGGCCCACGACGCCGGCCCCTGCGAGCCCCGGGTGCGGGCGGCCGTCGACGGCGTCTACGACTGGGTCTACAAGGGCCACGGCAACTGGCCGTTCAACACCGCCTACGCCGCCACCCGGGGACTCGAGGCCTACGTCACCCGGTTCCGCAGCCTGGCCGACGCCGAGCCGTGGATCGCGGCCGGGGTTCCCGTCGGCATCAGTTATGCATGGACGGCCGGCACGCTGACCGGGGCACCCGTCCGCAGCTCCGACGGCCACCTGGGAGTCCTCGTCGGCTTCGACGACCACGGCGACCCCGTCGTCAACGACCCGGCGGCCAAGGGCGACGGCGCCAGCCCCGTTCGGCGCACCTACCGGCGGGCGGAGCTGGAGAATGTATGGGTGGGAAAGTCCGGCGGCACCGCCTACCTCGCCTATCCCCCCGGCTGGCCGACCCCCTGGGACCGCCCCTGAATGCCGCGGGCGGCCGGCGCACTCGCCGTCCGGTCGGGAGGGACGGGGTTATATGGTTCCGCTGTGGAGCCTGACCCGCCGGAGGCCCCGGTCATCGATCTGACCGACATCGCCTCCTCCAGCCGGGCGGGTCGGGAGTTGGTGCCCGTCCCCCGTCCGCCGAACCCTGGCGTCGACCTCGAGGGGAAGCTGTCCGACGTCGACGGCTGGGGCCGCAGCGAGCACATGCGCCGGCTCGTCCGCACCGTCTTCGACCCGATCTACAGCCACTGGTTCCGGGCCGAGTGGGAGGGGCTGGATCGCATGCCCGCCTCGGGCGGAGCCCTGCTCGTGGCCAACCACGCCGGGGCCATCCCGTCCGACGCCCCGGTCATCATGCACGGCATCGAGAAGGAGCTCGGCCGGCCCGTCTACGGCCTGGCCGACTCGTTCTTCCGGACCCTGCCCTTGGCCGGCACGCTGTGGTCGCGGGGCGGCGGCGTCAC
>JAUZEY010000561.1 GCA_030838785.1 Actinomycetota bacterium
GGGGTGAAGGTCCCGACGTGGAGCTCGTAGATCACGTGTTCGTGGGGCGCCAGTCCCTGCCAGCCGTCGTCGGTCCATCGGAACGCCGAGGGATCGACGACCTCGGACGGCCCGAACGGGCCGACGGGCTGGAAGCGTGACGCCGGGTCCGGGCTCAGGCTCCCGTCGTCCAACCCGAAGAAGTACAGGTCGCCGGGCGCCACCGCCGGAACGAGCCCCGAGAAGTAGCCGCCCGCCTCGGCGTCGAGCAGGACCGTCGCTCGCCGCTCGACGACGAGCGCGTCGGGCGCCTCGCCGGCCGAAGGTTCGAGGAGGACCACGGCCAGCGCATCGTGGGCGGGGGCCCAGACGCGGAAGTGCGTGCCCGTCGCAGCCGGTTCCGACCCGATGGGACCGCACCGGACGGTGGCCGCCGGTTCCCGACGTTCCCCCGGAGGGGGTCTCGTCGGCAAAGACGTTTCCGTTGGGCCCGATGATGGTGTCGGGGTCTGGCGCTCAGATACAGGCTTCGGTGATGATGGCGACACCGGGCACGACTCGACCTTCCGGGCATCAGAAGTGGATGCGCAACCGGGGTCTTGAGTAGCGCGCTCATCGCAGCGGAGCAGCCTGCGCAACCTCATTCTACACCCGTCGCCCCCCTTGACCCCCCGTGATACCTTTAGGGGTGCCATACAGGGAGATTGCGCCTGTGATGGCAGCGCCGCTCCAGACCCTGGTTGCGCCTCCAGACGGTGGACGTTGGATGAGCCCAGGAGTGTGCGATGGCACTTCACGGTCCGTCGGCGGAGTCTCGTGTAGAACCCCTGATTCCGTTGCGCGCCGATAAGGCAAAGGCTGTGTCGGTGGCAATGCTGGTCATCGGCATCATCCTGCTGTGGCCGGTTCCCCTCGGCGGCGCGTTGTGCCTGGCCACGGGGGGCCTCGGCCTGACCATGGCCGAAAGCGAGCGCTGACCTCGTTCCCCACCCGCCCTTGACGACGGCTCGGCCGTTCCCACGACGGCCACCGATCTGCCGGAAATGGGCCTGTGCTCGCGAGGGCAGCGATGATCGACCGTGGTAGCGTCAAAGGGCTCACGGAGCTTTTGCCCTCGGTGATCCACGGTGCCGCTCCAGACCCCGGTCGCGCATCTCAGCGTTCGACGATAAGGGAGTCTGGCGTGCGAGCCCGCCTCGGAGAACAGACGTGACGTTCCTGCTGATTGTGCCCATCGCGATCGTCGTGGTCGCGCTGCTCATCCTGGCCCTGTCGCTGCGCGTCGTGCAGCAGTACGAGGAGGGTGTGCTCTTCCGGCTCGGCCGGGTGGTGGGGCAGAAGAAGCCCGGCCTCGTCATGATCGTGCCGGTCATCGACGTCCTTCGGCGCGTTTCGCTGCGGATCGTCACGATGCCGATCCAGTCGCAGGGGATCATCACCCGCGACAACGTCAGCGTCGACGTCTCGGCCGTCGCCTACTACCGGATCGTCGACGCCACCAAGGCGGTGGTCGCCATCGAGAACGTCGCCTCCGCCATCAACCAGATCGCCCAGACGACGCTGCGGAAGGTGGTCGGGCAGCACACGCTGGACGAGACGCTGGCCGAGACCGACCGCATCAACGTGAGTATCCGGGAGATCCTCGACGTCCAGACGGAGGACTGGGGCGTCGTCGTCACCCTGGTGGAGCTGAAAGACATCCAGCTTCCCGACAGCATGAAGCGGGCCATGGCCCGCCAGGCCGAAGCCGAGCGGGAGAAGCGGGCCAAGATCATCGCCGCCGAGGGGGAGTCGCTGGCCGCCGCCGCCCTGGGAGAGGCGGCCGACATCATGATGGCCCATCCCATCGCCCTCCAGCTCCGCAACCTGCAGAGCCTCGTGGAGATCGGCGTCGACAAGAACACGACCGTCGTGTTCCCGGCTCCGCTGATGAGCACGATCCAGGAGATCGGCGCCTTCCTGACCCGGGAACGGGCTGCCACCACCACCGTGCCCGCCGCGCCCACCAACGGCCGTCCCGTCGGCGGATCGTGAGCGACCGGACGAAGGAGCGCCGACGATGAGCGAAGGACCGATGTGCCCGGAATGTCACGGTCCGTTGAGCGGTCTCGGTCCTGTCAGCGGCCGCCGCTGGGGCCGCAAGGCGGCCGAGCCCTCGATCGGCTACTGCCTGGCCTGCCATGTCGGATTCACCAACACTGACCACCACTGGGCCAGAAGCACCCAGTGATGACCACAAGGAGTTCCCCTGCCCAACACCCTCATCACCGGAGCACAGGGCCGCGCCTCTGAAGTCGCCGCCGCCCTCGAAGAGGCCGGCGCGACGCCGCCGCTGCAGGCCGACAGCGCCACGGCGCTGGTCGACGTCTGCGCGTCGGTCGCTCCGGGATCGCTTGATTGCTACATCCAGCTGCCCTACGACCACCGGGCCGGCGCCACGGCGGTGGCGGACGCCGCCGCCATGGCCGACGGGGGGCTCGCCCGCTACGCCGCCGTCACCACGGTGGTCCCGCTGCTGAGCGACGGGGCCACCGTCGTGCTGGTCATGGAGGAGCGCGGCGACGACGAACGCCGCCTGGACCTCGCCGGTGCGGCCGACCACCTCACCCGTCTCCTGGCCCGCGCCCTGCGCGATGACCATCCCGCCGCGGAGCTGAAGATCGCCCTGGTGGAAGACCGGCAGTCGCCGTCCGACATCGCCACGATCGCCCGCCTCCGCGGGAAGCCCCGCCGTGCCGCGTCGTCGTACGTCGACGTCGAGCCCGGCCTCGGCTTCGCCGACTGGCGATGCCAGGTCCTCAGTCTGCTGGAGGCGACCTGACCCACGCCGGGTCCGGCGACAAGGTCCACCCCGTCCCCAACCGTGCGACCACCCCGAAATTGGTCACGATGGGCCATATCCGTCCGGGTGGCGGTTGGCGCATGGTGGTGGGAGCGCCTGAAGGCCAAGGCGTTCCCTGACGGCACGGAGGCACTTGATGGCCGAGCACGAGCTCCTCACCCCCGGCGAAGTCGCCGTGATGTTCCGGGTGAACCCGAAGACCGTGACCCGCTGGGCTCGCTCGGGCCGGATCGCGGCCATCCGGACCATCGGAGGCCATCGGCGGTTCCGGGCTTCAGACATCCAGCGTTTCCTCGAGGACGCCCCGGACCTCCCGGCCTGAGCCAGCAGGAGAGACCCTCCGCATCCAGGCGGACGGACCGTCTACAGTGAGAACGCGATTGGCGCCTCTCCGGACCTTGGTTGCGCGATCGACCCCCTGCAGCGATGGAGGTCGGCCCCATGGACCAGGCTCATCGTTCGGTATCTCTTCCAGTCCCGCGAGGACGGTGGACGCCGGAGCATTGGCGCGAGGTCGGAAGCTGTCGTGACAGCGATCCGAACCTGTTCTACCCCGTCGGCCGCGGGCGCGACGCGCTCGAACAGATCGAGGAGGCCAAGGCGATCTGTCGCACCTGCCCCTCCCGGGAGCCGTGCCTCCAGTTCGCCCTGAGCTTCCGCCAGGTGCTGGGCATCTGGGGCGGCACCTCGGCCGAGGAGCGCCGCCAGCTGGCGCGGGAACGGCGGGAGGCCGTCGCCTCCTGATGCAGAGGCGGTCGGGCTCACCGGGCCGAGCGCCGGGCTGGGTTCAGTCCTTACCCCCGTCGCCTTTGTCCTTGCCTTTGCCTTTGGCGGGGTGAGCATCGATGGTGGTGGCGGTGGTGGTCGAGGTCTCCACCGCCGGCGGAGCGAGCAGCGCGAGCTGCGTTTCCACCTCGGCGGCGGCAGCCAGGATCGCGGTTGCCTGCTTGGCGCTGAGGTCGCCCGTCGCTTGCAGGGCGGCGACCGTCCGCCGGACCTCGGCGGCCGCTGCCATCGCACCGGCCGGGTCGCCCGCAGAGGCGGCCATCCGGATCGCGGCCACCCGGGGTTGGAGCAGCGCGGCGGCCGACCGGGGCAGCGAGGCCGAGCCCGCGCAGCCGGCCAGGCCGCCGACGAGCAGGGCCATCGCGGCCATCCGCCTGAGAGTCAACGGACCGCCTTCTCCAGCCGGGCCAGTGCGTCGTCCAGGGCCGGCGGGAGTCCCGCGCCGGCGGTGGGCGGCGCCACCGTCGTCGTCGTAGCCGTGGCGGAGGTTCCGTGTTGGCTCCGTCCGAAGGCGGCGACCCCCAATGCCACCGCCAGGGCCACGCCGGCCACCATGGCCAGGACCCGACGTTGCGGAAGTCGGCCGGCCACCGGGCGTCGCTCGGCAGGGGTGGCGCCGGCCGCCGGGACGGGCGGAACGGGGGTCGCGTCCGTTGCCGCCGCGTCGGGGGCTTCCGTGCCGGCGATGACGGGAGCGACGAATATCTCGGTGCCGGGAAGGGCCATCACAGTCGGGGCGGCATCGGAGTCGCCGACGGCCGGCCCGGCCCGGTCCTCCAAGGCGGCAGCCATGTCGGCGGCACTGGCGAAACGGTCTTCGGGGTTCCTGGCCATGGCCCGCTCGACCACGGTGATCAGCCGCGGCTCGAGGCCCGGGCGTCGTTCCCGCAATGGAACCGGAGTGGCCTGGTCGACGGCCCGCACGACGGCGATGGGGGTCGAGGCGGCGAACGGCCGGGTGCCGGTCAGCGCCTCGTAGAGGACGACCCCGACCGAGTACAGGTCGCTCTGCACGGTGGCCGGTCGCCCGGCGAGCCGTTCCGGAGCCATGTAGGCGACGGTTCCGATCATCTGCCCGGTGGTGGTGAGATCCATCTGGGGCGCCGAGCCCTCGTCAGCGGCGACGGCTTTGGCGATGCCGAAGTCCGCCACCTTGGCCAACCCGTCCTGGGTGATGAGGACATTGGCCGGCTTGACGTCGCGGTGGATGAGCCCGGCGGCGTGAGCGGCACCGAGGGCCGCGAGCAACTCGCGGCCCAGCCGCAGCACGCGTCCCACGTCCAAGGCGCCGCCGGCCAGTTCCTGCTCGAGCGTCGGGCCCATCACCTGCTCCATGACCAGAAAGGGGACGCCCTCCTCCTCACCGACGTCGAACACCGCCACCGCGTGCGGATGGGCGAGCCGGGCCGCAGCACGGGCCTCGCCTTCGAAACGCTCCCGGATACCGGGTCGTTCGGCCAGGTCGGGGAGCAGCGTCTTGATCGCCACGGCCCGGCTCAGCCGGCGGTCCCACCCCGCCCTCACCTCGGCCATGCCGCCCCGCCCGAGGACCGCTCCCAGCTCATAGCGCCCGGCCAGGATCTGCCCGTCGGTCATCTCGACTCCCTTCGTGACGTCCTCGGCATCGTCGGGGGGATCGTCTCCTTTGAGCGTGGTACCGTCCGAAGGCTCACAGGGCTCGTTTTCTGTGATTCACGGTGCCGCTCCAGACCCCGGTCGCGCATCTACCACGATGGATGACCCACGGAGTCTGGCATGCGAACCGAACACTCCCGTATCTGGCTGCTGGCGATCCTCTGCGGCGTCGGCCTGACGTGGCCTCTGCCCCTCGGCGGGGCTCTCCTGGCCGTGGCGGCCAGCTTCGGATTCGTCATCTCCTGGGAAGCCGAGTTGGGCCCGGACGTGACGACACCGGTTCCGGCCCACGCCAGTTCATGGTCGACCAGCCCCGCCGCCGCCCATGTGGCGCGAAACGGCCCGGCGGTGCGGGAAACACCGACCGGGCCTCGACCACGGAGGTGAAAGCTCCGTGACCGTCCGCCACTCTATTCGCTAAATCGTTCCGCGCCGGGCCACGAGCCGGATGCCAGCCGGAGAGCCGAGGCGGCCCGCTCGGCCACCGGGGTGGACCCCTGGAGACTGCGGAGCTGGATTTGGGCCAGGGCTCGCCGGAGCGCGTCGTCATGCCCGGCGGCGAGCCGGGCGAGGACGCAGGCCGCGGCTTCCGGTTTCCAGTCCGGCTCCATGGCGCCGAGCAGGGCCCGGGCCGCCAGCAGATCCGTCAGGCCCGAATGAGGAAGGTTCGGGGGGTGGCTGGGTGTACGCATCGTCCGGCCTCCCGTGGGTTACACCGACTGATGTGTCACCAGGGTCCGGGGCGACGCTGTGCGCACTGTACAACCCCGCCGCCACATGAAGAAAGCACCGATCTCGACCAGCACCGCTGTCAATAGTCATCGAAATAGCGCGATCGGGCCCTCGCCGATGGTCGCCGGTAGGCGCATTGTGGGGGCATGAAGACCGATTACGACGCCATCGTCGTGGGGGCACGCTGTGCCGGCTCACCGACCGCCATGTTGCTCGCCCGCAAGGGCTACCGGGTGCTGCTGGTCGATCGGGCGTCGTTCCCGAGCGACACGCTGTCGACGCACATGATCCATGCGCCAGGGGTGGCCGCGCTGCACCGCTGGGGATTGCTCGAGCAGGTGGTGGCCACGGGCTGCCCGCCGATCGATACCTACACCTTCGACTTCGGGCCGTTCACGATCGCCGGACATCCCCGGCCTTCGGACGGCATCGCCACGGCCTACGCGCCGAGGCGAACGGTGCTCGACAAGATCCTGGTCGACGCCGCCGCTCAGGCCGGCGCCGAGGTGCGCGAGCGCTTCACCATCGATGACGTCGTGGTGGAGGACGGCACGGTTGTCGGCATCCGGGGTCACGGCGAGGGTTCGGAGCCGGTGCTCGAGCGCGCCCGGGTCGTGATCGGTGCCGACGGACGGAACTCCTCCGTCGCCAGGGCCGTCCGGCCGGAGCAGTACAACGAGAAGCCCATGCTCATGTGGAGCTACTACACGTATTGGAGCGGTCTCCCCGTCACCGGGTTCGAGATCGTGGTCCGTCCCGACCGGGGCTGGGCGGCGTTGCCGACGAACGACGGGCTGACGCTGCTGGTGGTCGGCTGGCCGTACGCGGAGTCGACGGACTACAAGACCGACGTCGAGGCGAACTACCTCAAGACCCTGGAGCTCGCCCCCGAGATCGCGGACCAGGTCCGCGCCGCCAAACGGGAGGAGCGGTTCGCCGGAGGGGCCGTACCGAACTTCTTCCGGAAGCCGTACGGCCCGGGCTGGGCCCTCGTCGGCGACGCCGGTTACACCAAAGACCCGATCACCGCCCAGGGCATCAGCGACGCCTTCCGCGACGCCGAGCTGTGCGCCGGCGCCGTCGACGAGACGCTCGACGGCCGGCGCCCGTTCGACGACGCCATGTCCGCCTACCACCGGACCCGGGACGGGGCGGTGCTGCCGATCTACGAGTTCACCGCGCAGCTGGCCACCCTCGCCCCGCCGCCCATCGAGATGCAGCAGCTGCTGGGCGCGGTGCACGGCAACCGTGACGCCATGGACGCCTTCGCCAGCATCACCGCCGGGACGCTGTCACCGGCCGAGTTCTTCGCTCCCGACCACGTCGGACGCATCATGAGCGCGGCGGCTGCGGCGGTCGGAGAGGCGTGATGCGCGCCGCCGCCCGGGCCGGGAGCACCGGCGCCTCTCCATAGGAGCAGATGGTGAGACGATCATCACCCGGCAAGACCGGAGCAGATGTCGGAGGCGTCGCCGGGGTCTCGAGCAACGCCTCTGGCCGGTCGCCGGGAGCGGGCGGGCACCCGATCAACCTTCCCATTTCCGATGATAACGGTGAATCACAGCCGGCGGGGGTGCGCATCTGGCCCACGGGTATGATCGTCTCCGACGAGGCGCTGCTCCAGAACCCTGGTGGTGCATCCAACGTGGGATAGCCCGGGGAGTCCAGAGATGCGATCGGTCATGTGGGTACGCTCCATTTCGGTTCCGGCCTTGGTGCTGGCCGTCGTGGCCGTCGGCTGTGGTAGCCACCAGAATGCAGGCCAGGGACTCCCCGGGAGCACTCCCGGGGCGTCCGCTGCGTCCGACGCCCGGATCTCCGGTGAGTCCGTCGTCGCCGGTGACCCGAGGGTCCCGGGTACGGGGACGACCGTGACCACGGCCCGCCCGGGATTCACGGGGATCGCCAGAACCTCTTCCGCCGTACCGCCCCCGGAGTTGCGGACCCCGGTGAGCCGTCCGCCGTTGCTGTTGGCGGGGACCGCCACGACGACGGGCACCGACGTCAGGCCGTGACCGGCTTGACGCTGATCACGGCCGTCCGCCTCACCCGTTCTGTTCGATCATGTCGTGGCGGAAGGCGAAGGCCGTGGCGCCGGACCGTGTGGACACACCGGCCTTGGTGAAGATGTTGGAGAGGTGGCGGGCGACGGTCTTATCGCTGAGGAGGAGCGCTCCGGCCACCTCCTTGTTGGTGTGACCGGCGGCGACGAGTCGCAGGACTTCGGCTTCGCGTGCCGTGAGGCCGCCGGGCCGCGGCGAGCCGACCGGGAGAGCCGGAGCAGCCCGGGCGTCGAGGGCTACGCCGAGGTCGTCGAAGAGCCGGCGGGCGGTGTCGAAAGCGGAGAGGGCGCCGGTTCCGTCGCCGGTGTCGCGGCAGGCCTGGCCGAGCAGGGTGCAGGCCGTGGCGATCTCGTACGGTACGCCGAGGTCGGTCCAGCGCCCGACGGCGAGGCGGAGTGTGGCGCAGGCGGCGGGGTCGTGGCCGGCGAGCTGCACGCGACCCCGGGCGGTGGCGGCGGCGGCGTGGAGCCCGGCGCTGCCGAAGGCGGCGGCGATCGACTCCAGCTCGCCGACGGCGGTGGCGGCCGCGGCCGGGTCGCCGGCGGCGATGGCGATCTGGGCCTGCGCCGGCAGCAGACGGGCCCGGGCCAGCCGGTTCCGGCCCGCCTGCTCGAGGGCGTTGGTGATGATCGAGGTGGCGGTGTCGGTGCGGCCCTGCGCCAAGCGAAGGAGAGCGAGACCGGGGCGAGGCTGGCCGCAGAGCCGTTCCGCCCGCACGAAGGCGTCGTCGGCGACGTCGAGGTCGCCGAGCCGCCGGCGGATGTCGCCGATCTCGGCCCAGGCCGCGGCGGCGTTGGGGAGATTGATGCCGGCCAGCTCGTCACAGGCCCGGGCGGCCTCGCGCTCGGCTTCGGCCCACTCCCCGCGCCATTGCAGCGTGGTCGCATGATGGACGCGGCACAGGCCGGGAAAGACGGCGAAGGGATGCCGCTCCGCCCACCGGGCGGTCGCTCCGATCCACTCGGCCGCCCGGCCGAAGTCGCTCAGCTGCTCGCAGGCGCTGATGAGACTGCAGTACACCTTGCCGGTGGCGTAGGGCGAGAGGCGGCCAGCGAGGGCGAAAAGCATCGCCTCGTCGAGCAGCGCCAACCCTTCGGCCGGTCGGCCCTGGTCGATCAGCACCCGCCCGAGGGTCTGGAGGGCCTCGGCCTCCAGGTCGGCGGATCGCAACCGGCGGCCGAGCGCCAAACCGCGTTCGGCGAGGGCGGCGGCCGCAACCAGGTCGCCGCCGCCGTCCGCCACCTCCGCCTCGCGCAGGAGCAGCGCCCCGAATTCGATGCAGTCGTCGTCGCCGTCGAGCGCTCGCCGGGCCCTGCGCAACCACGCCAGCGCGATCGCCGGGCTGGCCCGGAAGCAGTGGTGCTCGTAGAGCCACACCGCGCACTGCCCCGCGCTCCGGCCGTCGCCCAACGCTTCGTAGAGGACGTACGCCCCCTCCCGACTGTCGACGCAGTCGTCGAGGCGGCCGAGCCACCACGCGGCGTCAGCCAGGAGATCGAGCCGTTCGGCCTCGACGGCCGGGTCACCCGGCTCCGGGCCGGCAGCAACGACGGCGTCGACGCAGGCCTGCCAGTCCTGGCGAGCCCGGGCATCCCGGGCCTCGGTGAGCCGATCCACTCCGGTCAGGCTCCCACACAATCGCCGGCCGGCGAGCCCGATGGGTCAAATGCACCACGAGGGGTGGGCGGTGGTGGTGCAGGCGGCCGATGCGCCCACCAGGGCGACTGCCCGAAGATCAGGACATGCCCGATCGACGCCAACCCGACCCGATGCTGGACGAGGAGCTCACACGGCTCATCCAGCACGGCCGAGACCGAGAAGCGGCCGTGCTGGCCTCGGACCGGTTGGCGAACCCGACAACACGAGGAGCCTTCATGGACCCCCGCACGCAGCTCGACGAGATCCTCCCGATACTGAACCAGCTGACCGGCTCGCTCAGCGACGCCCAGCTCCACGCCCCCACGGCGTGCTCCAAGTTCGCCGTCCGCGACATCCTCGAGCACATGATCGGCGGAGCCACCATGTTCGCCGGTGCCTTCCGGGGCGCCGAGCCGGTCGACCGCACCGGGGAAACCGACCTGGTCGCCGTCTTCCCGACGGCGATGGCCGACCTTCAACAGGGTGTCCACTCGCCCGGCGCGCTCGAACGGACCATCGCCTCGCCGCTCGGTGAAGTACCGGGCGAGGCCTTCGCCCGCTTCGTCGCCCTGGACGGTCTCGTCCACGGATGGGACATCGCCACCGCCACCGGCCAGTCGTACGAACCGCCGGCGGCGGTCGTGGCCGAGGTGGACGCGTTCGCCCGGCAGGCCATCTCCGACGCCATGCGGGACGGTGACATGTTTGCCGCCCCGGTCGACGCACCGGCCGGCGCTTCGCCGCTCGTCCGGCTCGTGGCCTTCACGGGTCGACAGGTCTGAGTCCGGGTCCGCTTCACGGGCGGGTCGTCGGAAGCTCGGACGGGCCCGGCTGCACAGAAGTCGGACGGCTGCTGTATGTTGGGGTGACGTCCTCCCGGTCCGGGCTATTGCCCGGCATGGTGAGTGGCGTCGCCCCGGTCCCCGGCGCTCATCCGTGACGTTGCTCCGTCCTGCTGAGCAACGCAGACGTGCGTCAGGGGTAGACATGGAACCAGAGGCAGGCGCCGCCGGTGCCGAGGCGATCCTCGTGGCCGGCCCGGACGGCCGCGTGAAGGCCACCTACGGCTGGGAGGGCCTCACCGGCCAGCCGGCGTCGGAGTCGATCGGCGACGGGTGGCTCCTGGCGCTCGACGGGTCGGCACAGAGCGATGTGCGACAGCACCTGGCCGAGGTGATCGAGAACGGCCGTCCGTGCTCCGGGGAGGGACGCCTCCGGGACGCGACGCGCCCCGAGTCGATCCGTTGGTGCGTGCGGACCGTCCCGACGTCCGACGCCCATGGCGCCGGTGCGGCGGGCATCGTGATCTCGCTCGTCGGCGTTGTCGACGACACCGGGCGCCAGCCCGGCCTCTTTTCGATGTTCGACCCGGTCACCGACGGCACCGAGCGGGCCTGGTTGCGAGCCTGCGTCCGGCACGCTCTGCGCCGCCTGCGTCAGGACGGAGACGGGCTGGCGGCCGTGCTGCACGTCCAGCTCGCCACCGAGGCGGGTGCCAATCCGGTCGCCGACCTCGGGGTGGCCGGCATCGCAGCCGTGGCCGGCCGGTTCCGGGCGGTCCTCAAACCCATCGACGTGCTGGCCTCCGCCGGCGGTGGCGACTTTCTCGTGCTGTGCGAGGACCTGAGCCTCCGGAGCGAGGGCGGCGCGATCGGCGCCCGGCTGGCCCGTTCGCTCCGCGCCCCCCTCGTGGCCGGGGACCGAACCCGACGGCTCGTTGCGACCGTCGGGATCGCCATCACCGACGACGGCGCCATCACCGCCGACTCGCTCATACACAAGGCCGGGGAGGCGATGGAGCGGGCGAAGTACCGCGGTCGGGGACCGATCAGCAGCTTCACCCGTGCCCCTCTGCGCACCGCCAGCGGGGCGGCGGGGGCCTATGGCCTCCCGACACCCGCCGGCAACGGCTCGGTCGACCACTCTTGACGAGGTCTTAACGGCCTTTTTCTGCGCGTCACGGTCGCATCCGTGCAGAAGTACGGGTTCCCCGTTGTTGCTTCCAGGTAAGGCCCTCACAGTCCGCAGTACGTGAGATCCGGCGCTGGCCCGGTCTGCCCCAACAATCGGACGGTCGATGATGGGACATGACGCACTGGGTTCGTCCGGGTCGGCAGACGAGGTCCGAACCCCGCCCGTCTCCGGTCCACTGGTCGACCTGAGGACGGAGGGTGGAATCGAGATGACCGACACCGAAGCAGCGCTCGGCGTCCGGGTCCAGCACACCGAGGCCGTGCCCGCGACCGGCGGCATCGGCATCGCCGAGCCCGGTGGGCGCGTCCTGTGGGTCGACGACGGCTTTTGCGCCGTGGTGGGCCGTTCCCGGGCCGAAGTCCTCGGGGCGGGGATCGTCGATGTACTCGGCCTCGCTCCCGAGGAACTGGCCGTCGCCGCCTGTGGTGACGGGCTGCTCCGGCTGGCCGGGGAGGGCGGCACGCCCGTCCTCCGGGTGACGCCGCTCGGCCCGGGTGACCCCCCAATGGCCCTGGTGCTCGACGTCGGCGGTGCCTCCGGTCCGCGGCCGGAAGTCACCGAGCCCGGTTCCATCGCCGCCGTCCTCGTCATCGACGGGGACGGGACGCTGTCCGGGTTCTGGGGCTCTCCCGCCGAGGCCGCCCTGTTCGGCACCGGTTCCCGCACCACCCTGGAAACGGGAGCGGTCGGGGCGGTGGTTGCGGAACTGGTGGACCGTGCCCTTGGTGGGGCGGCCGCCACCGGACTCCTGCTCGTCGACGGGATACTCCGGGAGGCCCGGTGCTTCCCGGTCGATCTACCCGGGCGGGACCGACCGGGGGTGGTCGTCGCCGTCACGACGCCGGCTCACCGGAGGTTCCGCCAGACCGACGCGCCCCTGGACCCCCAGGGCGGCCTGGCCCGGCTCGCCCGGTACGCCCTGGCCGGCGAAGGACGCCGGCTGCTGGTGGAAGAGGCGGTCCGCCTGGTGCAGGCGGCCCTCGATGCCGAGGTCTGCGCCGTCTTCGAGTTCCTGCCGGAACGGCGCGCCGCGCTGCGGCTGGCGGCATCGTTGCCTCCCGGCGCGCCGCCGACCACCGCCGGGGCGGCGCCGACCGCCGGAACGCGGTCCGGCGACATGCCCGAGGGACTGCTGATCGCCGCCATCGACGGGCCGCCGTCGTTCGGCGTGCTGGCCGTGCAACGCCGCGCCGGTGTCCGGTTCACAGCCGAGGAGATGCTGTTCGTGGCCGGGGCGGCCGACATCCTGGCCGTGGCCCTCCGCCGACTGG
>JAUZEY010000571.1 GCA_030838785.1 Actinomycetota bacterium
ACGCCCTGGCGCGGCCACAGACCCGTGTGCACGATCGAGCCGGCGAACGAATCGATGCCCGGGATCGCCGGGAGGTTCGGGGCCGACAGCGAGCCCGTCGCCATGACGCACCACCGCACCGCGTACCAGTCGCCGAGATCCGTGTCCACGATCCACCGCCCGGCGGCCTCGTCGAAGGTCGCCGCGGTCACCCGGGTGCCGAAGCGAAAATCGCTCCGAAGGTTGAACCGGTCGGCGACGTGGTTCAGGTACCGTTCGATCTCGGGTTGGGTCGACATCGTCTCCGGGAAGGTCCACTCCTGCTCGAGCTCAGCGTCGAAGCTGTACGAGTACTCGATCGTCGGGACGTCGCACCGGCACCCCGGATACCGGTTCCAGTACCACGTTCCGCCGACGCCGTCGCCGGCCTCGATCCCCCGCACCCGCAGGCCGAGACGCCGCAAGCGGTACATCGCGTAGAGCCCCGACAGTCCAGCTCCGACGACCACCGCTTCCAGATCAGCCACCTCAGGCTCTCGAGCCTCGGCCACGTGTTCTCCTCGTTGGTTGAGTGGGTGCCCTCCAACATGGGTGCCCCATAGCCCATGCCCAGTCCGAGGGACCTCGCCATCGGGAGCCAGAAGCCGTCGACGGTGAACCGGCGGGCCATCGCCGACCGGAGGGCGAACAGCGGCTGGTTGCGCCAGAACGCCCGGTTCATCGCAGGGTGATCCGATCGACCTCGGCCCGGTCGTCGGCGGTCAGGACCCAGCCGACGGCGCTGGCGTTGGACCGCACCTGCGCCGCCGAGGTCGCCCCGGCGATCACCGAGGCCAGCTTCGGCAGACCGGCCAGCCACGACATCGCCAGCTCGAGCAGCGTGTGCCCCCGCTCGGTGGCGAACGCCTCGAGGGCCTCGACCATGGCGAAGTTCCGGTCGCTGAGAGCCCAGTCGCGGTGTGCCTTGAACTGATGGGCCCTGCGTTCCTCCGGGGTCGAGCCGAGCCGGGTGCCGGCGGGCGGCTCCTCCCCCCGTCGGTACTTGCCGGTGAGCACGCCGCTGGCCAGTGGGAAATACGGGAGGATCCCGAGATCGTTGCGCTCGGCTGCGGCGATCAGCTCGGCACCCTTGGCGGGCGGCGCGGCGAGCGTGCTGGCGTGAGAACTGAGCTGCTCGCGCCGAAGCAGGCTGAGCTCGTTCTCCACCGCCATGAACCGCGCCGTCCCCTGACTCGCAGCCGCCTTCGTCGCCTCGTCGATCAAGTCGGCCGGGAAGTTGGAGCACCCGATCTCGATCACCTTGCCCGCTTTGACCAGCTCATCGAGCGCGCCGAGGGTTTCGTCGATCGGCACCGTCGGGTCGGGGATGTGCTGGGAGTAGAGATCGATGCGGTCGGTGCCGAGTCGCTGCAGGCTGGCGTCGCACGCGGCGCGCACGTAGTCGGGCGTGGCGCAGGGGTTCCCTTCAGCGAGCGGCATGCCGAACTTCGTGGCGATCACGACGTCGCCGCGCCGCGAGCCGAGCGCCTTCCCGAGGAGCACCTCCGACCCGCCGCTGCCGTAGACGTCGGCGGTGTCGAAGAAGTTGATGCCCGCATCGATGGCGGCGTCGACCACCTCCTTGGCACGGGCTTCGTCGATGTAAGCGCCAAAACTGTTCGTCCCGAGGCCGACAACGCTGACCTCGATGCTGCCGATGTGACGCGTCTCCATGTGCCGTGTCTCCTTGTCTCGAGCCCACCCCGTAGGCGAATCAGTTACCGGCGCTCTCTTCGGCGCGACCCCAGTAGGCCGGCGGCGGGTCGAAGACGGGTGTGATCGTGCGCGACGCCAGGCGCCAGCCATCCGGCGTCCGTACCCAGCGGTCAGCGATGTCGCCGACCGTTCGAATGGTGACATCCACGCCCTCGTCGCGGCGATGGACGCACTCCAACCAGGCGACGTCGACGGCATCGCCATCGACATCGAGGACCCGCAGGTTGCTCCACTGATGCCGCGTCTTGAACGGCGCTGCGGCCCGGCGGGTCATCCACTGCTGGAACTGTTCCCGGTCGAGGTCGACCCCGGGGCCGTGCAACGCGAAGCCTTCGGTGCACAGCTTGGGCACCCAATCGGCGGCATCGCCATGGTCGCCCCACGCCACGGACTCGCTGAGGAGCTGCTCGAGCTCCATGCGCTCATACGGTTCAATCGACATGCGAGTGACCCTATATGTGCGAGTTACTTGCAGTCAAGAGTAACGTGCACAAAGCCCGTGAGCCGACAATGGAGGCGCGACACACACGAACGAGATGGCGGTTCCACGGAACCGGGTCCCGGGCCGGACCACGCCACTGGTCGGCGGGGCTCGGCTAGGGATCGCCCCGGCCGGCCAGCAGCTTCGTGACCGCCTGGCGGGTGACGCCGAGCGAGCGGGCGACGTCGCTGCGGGACAGTCCCCCGGCCAGGGCCCGGCGGACCGCTTCGGCCCGCTGGGCGGCGAGGAGGGCGAGGGCGGCCCGATGACCGTCCATCTCGGCCGCCGCCCGCCGGGCATCGGCCAGCGGGTCCTCGCCGTCGGCCCAGGCCGGCGCAGTCTTCGCCGTCCGGCGCACGAATTCTTCGGCGATGACCGCCAACTTCCGGTGGGCCCGCTGCGACGCCCGCCTCAGCACATTGAAGGCCTCCTCCTCCGAGAGGCCACCGGCCATCAGGATGCCCTTGGCCTGGCCGATCACGTCCCGGGAGCGGATCGCCTCCTGGAGTGAATCGGTGCGGGGATGCGTGGTGTGGGCCCGGATCTCCCGGTTCCGGGCCATGGTGGCGGAGAGACGGCCCCGGGCCATGACCAGGCGCTCGGTCAAGGCCTCGACCTCGGCCCGGCGGGTGGCCAGTTGGCGTTCGAGGTCGGCCGTCACCCTCCGAGCATACGGCGATGTCAACCCCGGGGTTTACATAAGGAAATCCCCCGCTCCTTCCCCTGTGGGCTACTGGTAAAGCGGCCCAGGGCCCCATACGATGACGCCGGCTGAGCAGCCAGCCACGGTCGACGATCGGGTCAGGCTGCCCTGGCCTTCCCGATCGCATTGAGATTGGGTGAGGGCGCCCGGGTTGAGGTCGACTTCGAAGGTGTCGGCGGTGCACAGTCGGCCGGCGGTCCCGTGACGACGCTCGATCCGGACCGGGTGGTCGAGACGCTGGCCGAGCAGACCCTGCGCGCCGTGCTGCGGCTGACCGCGGCGCTGCCGGAGGCCGAGTCGCCCCAGCAGTTCTACGAGGAAGCGGTGGACACGGTCGTCACGGCGCTGGGCGCCGACCGGGCCTCGCTGCTCCTCTACGACCCGGACGGGGTCATGCGGTTCAAGGCCTGGCGCGGGCTGTCCGACGGGTATCGCGCCGCGGTGGAGGGTCACACCCCCTGGTCTCCCGAAGACCACGACGCCCAGCCGATCCTGGTTCCCGACGTGGCGCGCGACCCGACCCTGGTCGAGTTCACAGGGGTCTTCGGCGAGGAGGGGATCGTCGGCCTGGCCTTCGTTCCGCTGGTGCATCGCCGGCGCCTCGTCGGGAAGTTCATGCTCTATTACGACCTGCCGCACGACTTCTCCCTGTCCGAGGTGGCCGCGGCGGAGGTCCTCGCCGCCCAGGTGGCGCTGGCCCTCGAGCGGCACCGTCAGCGGGAGGCCGAACGGGCGTCGGCCGCCCGGCTGGCCGCCCTGCAACGGGTCACGGCCGAGCTCTCCCGGGCGGTGACCGTACGGGACGTGGCAGCGGTGGTCCTGAGCACCGCCCGTGACGAGCTCGGGGCCCGGACCGGCTCCCTGTGCCTCCTCTTCGGCGACGAACTCGAGATCATCGACGCGGTCGGCTACCCCAGCGAAGTCATGCGCCACTGGGGCCGGTTCCCGCTGAGCGCCGATCTTCCGGCCAGCGACGCAGTGCGCACCGGACAGCCCGTCTTCCTCTGCTCCCCGGCGGAACGGGTCCAGCGCTACCCGGTCTTCGCCGCGTCACCGGTCGTCGACGACTCCGCTTTCGCCATGATCCCGCTCATCGACGACCAGTCGATCGGATGCCTCGTCTTCGGCTTCGCCGGACCCCGGGACTTTCCCGCCACCGACGAAGCCTTCCTGCAGAACCTGGCCGTGCAGTGCGCCGCCGCCCTCAGCCGCGCCCAGCACTACGAGGAACAGGAACGGTCCCGGGCGTCGGCCGCCCTCCTGGCCGACGTCTCCGCCATCCTCGGCGACTCCCTGGACTACGAGGAGACGCTGCCCCGGGCCGCCCAACTCCTGGCGTTCCAACTCGTCGACTGGTGCGCGATCCATCTCCTCGACGAGGGGCGCATCGTCCCGCTGGTCATCGCCCACGACAACAGCCCGCAATCAGGGGCCGTGGAGCAGATCCTCAAGCGGTACCCGATCGGCCTCAACGATCCTGTCGGAACCGGGGCCGTGATCCGCACCGGTCGGCCCGAAACCTTTGAGGACATCACCGAGGAGACCCTGATCGGCGCGGCCCGCACTCCGGAGCACCTCGAGTTGCTCCGCCGGCTGTCCCTCGGCGCGGCGCTCACCGTTCCGCTGACGGTGCGGCGCCGGACCATCGGCGCCCTGACGCTGGCCAACCAACACCCCCGCCCCTTTCCGGCCGAGATCTCCCGGCTGGCCGCGGAGCTGTCCGGGCGCGTCGCCAACGCCATCGACAACGCCAGCAGCTTCCGGCACCAGGCCCGGCTCGCCCGGAGCCTCCAGGCCAGCCTGCTCCCTCCCACGCTGCCCGACATCCCCGGTCTGCAACTGGCCGCCCGCTACGCCGCCGGCAGCGCCGGCCTCGACGTCGGCGGGGACTTCTACGACGTCTTCCCCATCGACACGCAGCGCTCGGTCATCGTGGTCGGTGACGTGTGCGGCCGAGGGGTCGACGCCGCCACCACCGCCTCGCTCGTCCGCCACGCCTTCCGCTCCGCGGCCCTCGGCGAGCCGTCGCCGGCGACGATCGTCGCCCACCTCAACGAGGTCCTCCTCCGCAACCAGGACGCCGGACGGTACGAACCCCGGTTCTGCACCGCCGTGGTCGCCGCCGTGGCCGTGGCCGGCGACGCGGTGGCGGTCACGCTGGCCGTGGCCGGCCATCCCCTCCCGATCCTGCGCCGCCTCGACGGCACGGTGAGCACCGTCGGGGCCCCCGGTTCCCTCGTCGGCGTCACCGACCGGGCCGAGGTGACCGAGACCCGCATCCTGCTCGTCCCGGGCGACGCCCTCGTGTGTTACACGGACGGCGTCACCGAACGGCGCAACGGTGACACCTTCTACGAACTCGACCGCCTGATGCACACGGTGGCGATGACCGGCGGCGACGCCGAGACGCTGGCCGGCGCCGTGGAGGATTCGGTGCTCACATTCGCACCCGATCCTCCCGGCGACGACCTGGCCGTCCTGGTCCTGCGGGCCGCGGGCGCAACCCCCGGTTGATCCGGGGCGGCACCTGGTCGTGCTCGGCGAGCCCTTCACCGTCACCGCCGAGGCCCGCAAAGTGGCAACACGGTGCGAGCCGGCCGATGTGAGCAACCGCTGATCCGGTTGCCGGGTTCCTCCCTCCAGCGCGACCGCGGCGGTGCCGATTCTCTCCCGAACAGGCATACTCTGGAGGAGCCGGCCTTCATGCGCGTCGAGGAACTGGCGTACGCCGTGAACGGCCAACCGGTCACGGTGCAGTTCCACGCATCGCTCACGGTGGTGCAGGTCAACGGCGCGGGTGAGCGGGCGGCGTGGGCGGCACGGGTGCTCGGCGTCCTCGAGGGCGTTCGCCCCGGCGACAGCGCCAGCGTCGTCTCCGTGGACCGCACCGGGCGGCGGATCCGGCTGGCGCGCGACGACCAGGGCGGGGCCACGCTGACGGATCTGGCCACCGGCGCGGAGCTGCCCTATGCCGCCGGACATCTGTCCCTCGACGGCCGGTTCGACTGGTTCGCCTCGGTCGGTCTCAGGTCCCGGACGGCCGCAGACCTCATCCTGGTCGATGCCGCCGCGTTCACCGGCGACGAGCAGCACGACGGGGGCGGGGTCGCGGCCGAGCTGACCGAGGCCCGGGCGCGGCTGGCCGAGGTCGAGGGGCAACGCCGGGCCGCGACCTCCCGCCTGCGCCGGGCCCACGAGCTGCGAGGGCGCATCGCTGATCTCGACGGAGAGATTCGCCGGGCGGACGCCGTCGACGACACCCGGCGGGCCTTCGGCGCCCGCTCCCGGCTCGACCGGGAAGCGCAGGCCGAGGCCCTGGCCCGGCCGACCGAGGTTCCCGCCGACCTCGAGACGCTCGCCGGGGCCTGCCGCGCCGCGGCACAGCGCCGCGACGAGCTCGTCGCCCGGCTCGACGCCCGGGAGGTTCACCTGTCTCCCCTGAGGGAAACGCCGCAGGCGACGATGGCCGCGGAGGAGGCGGCACTGCACCGGGAGCTGGTGGAAGAGGTCGAACCGGCCTTCGTCGATGCCCTGGCGGTCTTGGCGGACGCCTGCCGCCCCTTCGGCGTCACGATCGACGCGGCCGACATCGAGGCGGCCGGTGTCGACGCGCCCGGCATCGAGGCGGTCGCCAACCGGGCCGTGGCCAAGGTGGTCGCCCGGGCGGCGGAGGCGGGAGACGCCCGCCTGCAACAGGCTCTGGAAGTTGTCGAATCGGACCACCGGACCCCGGGCTCCGACCCCAGGTCCCTGGCGGCCGAGCGGTCCCGTCTGCTCCGGCGGCTCCAACGCGCCGAGCGGGACCTTCCCGACGCCGCAGAGCTGGCCGAGCAGCACGCGGCCCTCGAACGCCGCATCGCCGCTCTCGACGCGTCCCTCAGCGCGACGGCCCGGTTGCCCGCCTTCTCCGCCGCGGAGTCGGTCCTCCTCGGGCGGGCCGCCCGGGCCCGCCGGGTCGGCCGGTACAAGGAGCCACTTCCGCTGGTGGTCGACGATGCCTTCGCCGCCTTCGGGGTGAGCGACAAATCGCCCCTCCTCGACCTGCTGGCCGGCCTCGGTGACACAACCCAGATCGTGTACCTGACCGACGACCCCGACACGCTGGCCTGGGCCTCGGAGAAGGCCGGGACGGGCCAGGTCGGCCTGTGGCGACCCTAAGGTCGGTGGGCTTCCCGCCAGGCTTGCCAGATGACGGGCTGGAGGCGGCCACGGTCGGGAACGGGGAGGCCGGCTGTCCGGGCCCAGGCGCGGACTTCGGCGGTGGTGGGCTCCGGCTGGTCGGGGGCGGCGGCCAGCGCCGGATCCGGGCCGAGCCCGTCCAGCTGGGAGGACTCGACGGCCCAGGTGCGGGCGGCGGCCAGGTAGCGGTAGGTGAACTCCTGGGCCAGCTTGCGCGTCTCGCAGAAGATGATGGGGATGGTGGGAAAGGCGACCTGCAGCTCGGCCAGGCGGTCGAGGACGACGGCCGGCCGGGCGTGCTGCAGCGTGAAGACCTGCGAGTACCGCTCCTCCACGACCACCGCCGCCCGGGGCAGGGCGGCCAGCTCGACGAGCTGGTACTTCAACGTGCCGTTGAGGACGCTGGAGGTCAGGTCGGGCAACGATTTCCGCTCGACGGCGGCGATCAGCCGGTCGCCGACCAGGAGCCCGTAGTCCCCGCAGGGCAGCGCCCGGCGCACGACCCGCACGGGCTTGCCGGCGAAGTCGTAGCCGTAGCGCTCGCGGGCGTCGACGACGATGTCGAGCTCGGCGTGCCCGGCGGCCCGGGCCGTCGGGGTGCGGACCCCGGGCCGGGCCTGTTTGCGGGTCCGGGCGCTCTGCCAGAACACCATCTGGCGGCCGCGGGCGCTGGTGTAGACGATCTGCGACCGGTTCTCGCGGGACCGGGACGCCACCACGTCCACCGCCGCCCCGCGCCGCTGGCAGGCCCGGAGCTCGATCGTCTCCACGAGCTCGGGCTCCGCCGGCCACTCGGCGATGGGGACGGGATGGCAGTACAGCGCCTTGGTCCGGGGCCACGTCCCCGACGTCCGGAACAGCAGGCCCTCGCCCAGCGGCACCCGCAACAGGTAGGGCAACGACGAGTCGGGATCCGGATTCCGCACGATCGTGAGCTCCACGACGAGACATTCTGCCGCTGTTCGGCGCTCCCGACGAGGAGCCCGCCGTCGCGCCTCAGGGTCGTAGCGACGTGCGGCCGGTGGTCCAGGCGTCGAGGAGGTGGGCGGTGAGGCGACCCTCGACGGCCATGAGCGCCCGGGCTCCGAAGAGGATGTCGGGTACCAGGCCCGGTTCGGCGTCGGCCAGGCCGGTGATCAGGCCGTCGGCGGCAACGACGGCGTGGTGGGCATCGGCCTCGACGTGGACGTCGTAGAACCGCCGGACAACCGGGGGCAGGGCCAGGCGTTCGGCGGTGGCGGCGTACCGGCCCATCGGCCCGACCGAGGTCATCTCGAACCCGGCCAGATGACCGACCAACGCCCCCCGCCAGCGGCGGTGGAGGCCGAAGAGCGAGATCAGGTTGACGGTGGCGAGCGTGACACCGGGCAGCCGGTCGAGGTAGGCGCCGTAGGTGGAATCGAGCCCGAGGCCGTCAAGGAGAGCGGCGAACAGGCTGGCGTGCATCTCCGGCTCCCGGCCGCCGCCGTACTCGTCGCTCTGGATCTCCACGCAGGCCGCCTTGGCCCGCCCGGTCAACCGGGGGATCACCCAGGAATGGGGATCGGCCTCCTTCAACTGGTAGGCGGAGCGGTGCACGGCGAACTCGGAGAACTCCCGCACCGTGCCCTGGTCGAGGAACCAGCCCGACAGCGACGGGCCAGAGCCGCCCTCGACGAGGCGGCGGACGGCCTCCGCCACACCGCCGGGATCGACGTCGTCGTCGGCCGTCTCCGCGCTGGGCCGCAACGCCGCTTCGAAGTGGCGCTCCAAACGCCTCCGGAACGCGAGGAGCGACGGCTCCCACTCCCACTCCTCGTCGACTCCGGCGAAGGACCGGTAGTGGAGCTCGTAGCAGAGGTAGAGGGCCAACTGCAGGTCGTCGTCGCCGAGCGGATCGTCCACCCTGACCGCCGGCGCGCCGCTCAGCGGGCGGGCCGGGCCGCGCCACCGGTCCGCGAGGAACTGGGACAGGGGACCCCGCGGCGCCGGCAGCGGCGGCGGGGCGGTACTCCGCGTCCCAAGACAGATTGCCGTCATCGTGGGCCCGTCTACCCAACGCTGGCGCTGTCAACCAGCTTTCGTCGCCGGCGGGAGGCGCAGACCACCGATCACGAGCTGGCAGATCTCGCGGCCGACGTCGTCGACGGTGAGCGGGCCGTCGGGGACGTACCAGAGGGTGACGGCGTTGAGGGCCGCCAGCACCGAGTTGCGGGCCACCCCTGGATCGACGGCGCGGAAGACACCGGCGGCCACGCCGTCGGCCAGGATGGCGTCCAGACCCCGCATGTACTCGTGGAAGAGAGACCGGACGCGCTCGTCCTTGTTGCCCGACAATGCGACCTGGGCCGCGACCTTGCCTGCGGGGTCGCCGAACAGGCTGCGCAGGTGCCCGAGGCAGAAGCCCCGGAGCCGTTCCTCGGGGCTCATCCCGCCGTGGGTGAGCTCGGCCATGGCCTGTTCCTGGACCCGCAGGACGTGACCCACCACGTGGCCGAGCAGCTCCTCCTTGCTCTTCACGTAGTAGTAGAGGCTGGCCTTGGTCAGGCCGACGCGCTCCCCGACGGCGTCGAGAGTGGCGCCCTCCAGACCCATCTCGG
The DNA here is from genome assembly GCA_030838785.1 of Actinomycetota bacterium. Classification (GTDB taxonomy): domain Bacteria; phylum Actinomycetota; class Acidimicrobiia; order IMCC26256; family BP-133; genus BP-133. Next base: position 9,677 of record JAUZEY010000571.1, read on the forward strand.
CGAAGACGTCGACGGCGGCCCGGACGATCAGATCGCGGCGGGACTCCCAGCGCCGTTCCTGGCGCTCGGAGGCGAGGCGGGCCGATGCCGTCGGTCCCGGGCCCATCGAGGTCGTGTCGGAGGAGGTCAGGCCACCACCGTAACCAAGGCGGCTCCGCCCGTTCCGCCCCACGCAAATTCACCGAATTCTCAGGCTCGAGCGTCGGCACAGCTTGACAGGAATCCCCTAAAAGCCCACGATTCGGACAGATTCATCACAAAGGGCTGGGAGCCGAAAAGTTCCTCAGAAGTTTTCGGCATATCGCTTCTTCCTCGAAGTGCCATTCGAGGGGGAGCAGGCCGTGCGTCATGGCGGGCGCAACGGTCCGGAACTGCAACGCTGGGGTTGGGTGGGCACCGGTCGACACCGGCGCCGCCTTTGGCACCCCCGGCCGACGGTGACGGATCTCGGCCGACCTGGCTCCTCCGGTGGATCGGAAGCGACCAGGAGGCACACATGCGGGACACGGGGAAGCGAGGGCAGGGCCGGCGGCTGGCCGCCCGGAGCCTGGCTGTCGCCACCCTGCTGGCCGGAGCCGCACTCGTCAGCGGCGGCCCGGCCCGATCCGTCCAAGGGCTCTGCAACGGGCAGGAGGCCAGCCACGCCTGGCTCAACGCCTCCGGCCAGCGCGGCCCTGCCCTCATCGACGGGACGGCCAAGGACGACGTCATCATCGGCAGCGACGGTGACGACACGATCAACGGCAAGGGCGGCGACGACGTCATCTGCGGCGAGCTCGGCAACGACTCCATCAGCGGCGGGCCCGGGAACGACACACTCCGGGGCGACGCCGGCGACGACAACCTCGACGGCGGTCCGGGGCGGGACGTCCTGAGCGGCGACTCGGGCAACGACACCGTGGCCGGCGGCTCCGGCAAGGACGTGCTGGTCGGCGGCGACGGCGACGACGTGATCGTCGGCAGCGACGACGACGAGTTCGACAAGCTCGACGGCGGCAACGGGTTCGACGACTGCGTCGTCAGCACGGGCGACGAAGTCCACAACTGCGAATACTGAGCCCACCTCATTTCGCAACATTCGCGCCGATCATTTCGGCCCCCTCGGGTGACAGGTAAGCTGCGCGCTCCGATTGGGGGCGCGAGATGCACGAGCTGTCGGTGTGCGAAGCCATCGCCGGGGCGGTCAACCGCCACGCCGGGGGTCAGCCGGTGACGCGGGTCCTGGTGCGCATCGGGCACCTCCGTCAGGTCGTGCCCGACGCCCTCACCTTCAGCTGGCAGATGATGTCGACCGGCACCGACCTCGAGGGCAGCGTGCTCGAGATCGAGAGCGTGCCGGCCACCGTCTCCTGCAACGCCTGCGGCCTCGAGACGACCCTCGACATGCCGATCGTCGCCTGCAACGAGTGCTACAGCCGTGACGTCACCCTGTTGACCGGCGAGGAGTTCGCAGTGGTGTCGCTGGAGCTAGCCGAGGTCTGATGGGCCGCTTCCACCGCCACTCCGACGGCACCGAGCACCACGACCATGACCACGACGACGGGTCCGAACGCGACGTCGGCGACCACAGCGGCTACACGGCGACCGGCGCCGCCCGGGTCATGGTGCTGGAGAACATCCTGTCGGAGAACGACCGCGTCGCCGACGACAACCGCCGTGACCTCCGGGCGAACGGCGTCCGCACCGTCAACCTCATGTCGTCGCCGGGGGCGGGCAAGACGACGCTCCTGCGCCGCACACTGGTGGCGTTGCGGGACCGGGTGCGCATCGGCGTCCTGGAGGGCGACATCGCCACCAGCCTCGACGCCGATCGCCTCGAAGGCCTGGGGGCCGCCATCTCGCTGGTGAACACCGACGCCGGCTTCGGCGGTGAGTGCCACCTCGACGCCACGATGGTCCGCTCCGGGCTGTCCCGCCTTCCCCTGGCCGACCTCGACCTGCTCCTCATCGAGAACGTCGGCAACCTCGTCTGCCCGGCCGAGTTCGCCGTGGGCGAGGACGCCCGGGCGATGGTCTACGCCATCACCGAAGGCGAGGAGAAGCCGCTCAAGTACCCGGTGATGTTCCGGGCCGCCGAGGTCGTCGTCGTCAACAAGATCGATCTCCTCCCCCACCTGGACTTCGACCTCCCCCGCTTCCTCGCCAACCTGGCCGACGTCAACCCCAAGGCCGAGGTGATCCAGGCCAGCAGCCGGACGGGCGACGGCGTCGACGCCTGGTGCGCCTGGCTCCTGGCCCTCACCACCGCCGCCGGCTGAGCCGGGCCCGACCCAACCGGCGTTCATTTCGGACGGACGGGTGTCGGAAATGAACGCCGGTTGCTCGGCGGCCGCGGCGGACGGGCCGATTACGGTGCGGGCCGATGGGCGAGGTGTGGGCGATCGTCGTGGCCGGGGGCTCGGGGAGCCGCTTCGGCGACGCCGCCCCGAAACAGTTCCTGGAACTGGCCGGGCTGCGCCTGATCGACTGGGCCCTGGCCGCGGCCGGCGCCGCCTGTGACGGCGTGGTCGCCGTGCTCCCCGCCGCCCACCTCGACGCGGTACCCGCCCTGAACGGCGGAGCGCCCGCGGCCGCCGTCCGATCGGCCGGCGGCGACCCGAGGGGTGGGCCCGGGGCACCGGGCGGCGGCGACCCAGAGGCCGGATTCGGTGACGGGCCGGTGATCGTCGTGGCGGGCGGCCCGACGCGTTCGGCGTCGGTGCGGGCCGGCCTCGCCGCGGTCCCGGCCGAGGCCGAGGTCCTGGTCGTCCACGACGCCGCACGGCCGCTGGCCACACCGGCGCTGTTCGAGCGCGTCGTGGCCGCCGTGCGGGCGGGAGCCGACGGGGCCGTCCCCGGGCTGGGTGTCCCGGACACCATCAAACGGGTCGACCCGGCGACCGGCCACGTCGTCGAGACGCTCGACCGCTCGGCTCTCCGGGCTATCCAGACGCCGCAGGCGTTCTCGGCCGCCGTCCTGCGCCGAGCCCACGAGAGCGGCGCCGACGCCACCGACGACGCCGCCCTGGTGGAGGCCGCCGGCGGCCGGGTCGTGGTCGTCGACGGGGATCCCGCCAACCTCAAGATCACCGGCCCCGACGACCTCGTCCGGGCCGAGCT
>JAUZEY010000572.1 GCA_030838785.1 Actinomycetota bacterium
TGCGTAGTCGAAGTCCTCGTCCATCGGATTGGAGACGGGCGAGTGCTGGTGGAGAACCTGCAGGTTCAGCTGATTCGGCCACCAGTCCTGGTTGGTGTGCGGCCGATGCGGCTTGGGGGTCGGGGAGGGGAGTACTGGGTTCTCGCTTTCGCTCACGCGGTCCTTCTCCTGTCTCGCTGTTTGGTTGCTCTACGTTGCCGCGGCGCACTCGGGGCATCGGCCCCAGTAGATGACCTCGGTTTCGTCGATCTCGTAGCCCGAGTCGTTGGCGGCCGTCAGGCAGGGGGTGTCGCCGACGGCACCGTCGACGTCGACCATCCGGCGGCAGGCCCGGCAGATGAGATGGTGATGGTTGTCACCCACCCGGTCCTCGTAGCGGGCCGACGACCCGGCGGGCTGGATGCGGCGCAGGAGTCCCTTCTCGGTGAGGGCCCCGAGGACGTCGTACACGGCCTGACGTGAGATCGCGCCGATCTCGGCCCGGACGACCTTGTCGATGTCGTCCGCTGTACTGTGCGGCCGGTCGGACACCGCCCGCAGAACAGCCAGACGCTGGGCCGTGACCTGCAGACCGTGCCGGCGGAGAAGCGCATCGTTGTCAACGGACGTCTCGCTGGACACGGCCGGGAGCCTAACCCCCAGGCTGGAGTAAGTCTAGATCTGGCTCAATACCAGTTCCCGACTTGATCCTCATCCGATGATGAGCACACGCGAGAGGGGCCGGGGATCACCCGGCCCCACGGTTACTGATCGTACGGGCGCTACTGCAGCGTGCCCGTGACCGACGAGGAGGTGCTGCTGCTGCCGGCGGCCGGGCCGCCGCGGCCAGCGTCCTCCTGGGCCTCGCGCTCGGGGCTCTCGTTCTTCTCGTGGGCGGGGTCTTCGTTGGACCCGTGGTGCCCGCCGCCGTGGAAGCCCTTGCCCGAGTTCTCTTCGGCTTCGCGCTCGGGGCTCTCGTTCTTCTCGTGGGCCGGGTCCTCGTTGGACTTGAAGGTTCCCGGGTCGCTCGACGCCGCCGGAGGGGCCGTCGTCGCGGCGGGAGGGTTGGTCGTGGTCTGGGCGCCGGCCAGGCTCGGTCCGAACACGGCCAGGCCCAGCGCGCCGCCGACCAGCATCGACGCGCCGATCGTGACGGCCATGATTCGTTTATCGCTCATCGATGTCGCATCCAATCTGCTGTGGTTGTCGCGGCCGGGCTCACACCGGCCAGTACCGAACGTACGGACCCCGGCTGGGGGGAGCCTGGGAAAGTCTTGAGAATGCTGAATCCCAGCCTGCAAGGGCGAACCGGACGAACGGGCGAAACGCCATCGACGCCGTCGTAACTCCGAAGCGTTGACCGGGCGCTTTTAGAAGTCTCAAGCGAGATCAAATCAAGTATTGATGTGAACACTGAGACTGAATGCAAGGCGCTACCGCGCCCCTGAGTGTGCTTCTGGGCCGCTGGCGGGCGCTAAACATGCAGGTCAAGGCGTAGATCGCCTCACGTCGGAGCGGCCCGGGGCCGCCCTGCGAGGCTCGAACCGCCATGGATTTGCCCGTATTTCTGACTGTTCGGTGAGGATGAATTGACATCCGTCGACACGGACCGCAGAATTCCTTCCAGATCGCTTCGGAAATAGACAAGTTTCTTTCCGAGGAAATGATCACCGAAAGACTGGGGATGGGGCGGGACGGATAACGGGGAGCGGGATCCCTGTAGATATTCGTACAGCGCCTCGGAGAGTTTCTCGGCGAGAGCCGAGGGAGATGTCCGGATCACGGCTGGGGTGCCGAGTGGCGGGCAGGCGCAGCTGCGCCTCGATGCCGGTCGGCAGAGATCTGCTGGCGTTCCGGGCACGTCGTCGAGCGGGTCGACGGCGTCCTGCACCACACGCACTGCACAGGAGGCACACACATCATGCAGGCTGGAAACTTCATCAAGGACAAGGCGGGTCGTCTGGTGGTCCTGGGGGCCACATCGGTCTTCGCCGTCGGCATTGGATTCCTGAGCTCCGGTACGGCGCACGCCATCGGCGGGCTCTGCAACGGGACGCCGGCCAGCCACACGTGGCTGGACGCGTCCGGCCAGTACGGCCCGGCCCTTCTCGACGGCACCAACGGTGACGACACCATCGTCGGCTCCGACGGCGACGACACGATCGACGGCCGCGGCGGCAACGACGTCATCTGTGGCGCAGCCGGAAACGACTCCATCACTGGCGGCACCGGCGACGACGCCATCCGCGGCGACACCGGCGACGACAGCCTCGACGGCGGTCCCGGCCGGGACACGGTCGTCGGCGACGGCGGCAACGACACCGTGTCCGGCGGCCCCGGCAACGACTTCCTCGTCGGCGGTTCCGGCGACGACGTCATGATCTCGAGCGACGACAACTCCGTGGACAAGGTCAACGGCGGCGACGACTTCGACGACTGCCTCTTCGGCGCCGGCGACGAGGTCAACAACTGCGAGTACTGATGTCCGAAGCCTGATCTGCTCGGAGCTCCCGGACTGAACAGGCGCAACCACTACCGATTGAATTGAGTTGAAGCTTCCAACAGCCTCCCGCTGAGGCTGTACCGACACAGCGCAGCCTCCCGCCGAGGCTGCCGGAACGAGCAAGGTGCGGGGCCGTCCCTGGTGACCGGGACGGCCCCGCTTCCTTTGTCATCCATCCGCAATGGCCGGTTCATCGACGACTCATGGCGCCGGGGCGACACTGCGAGGACCGATCGCCCCCCGCCCCGGAGACGCCATGCCCGCCACCGACCGATCCGACAGCCGTCATCTGCTCGGCCTGGCCAGCCTGAGCGACTTTCTCGTCCGCTCCCGCCAGTGCGGCGCGGCGGTGTCGACCACCGACCGGCTGGCCGACGCGCTGCTGGCCTACGAGCGGGGTCTCGGCCCCGACGACCGGAGGGCGGCGGCCCCCCTGCGGCGCGAAGCGCTGCGGCTCCGGGCGGAAGTGACCCTGTTGAACCGCCGGCTCCGCCGCGGCCCGGTCCGCCATGCCCCGACCTTTCGCCACCGGGTCGAGGCCCTCGTCCTGCGCACCGTGGGGGACTGAGGCCACGAGAAAGAGCCCCGGCCGTCGGGCCGGGGCTCTTCCCTTGCCGGAACGCTGGACTGGCTAGAACTCGCAGTTGAGGAGTTCGTCGCCGGCCCGGAAGATGCAGCGGTCGAAGCCCTCGTCGCCGTTCATCTTGACGATGGCGCCGCTGCCGCCGTGCTGGAGCGTGTCGTCACCGGGGCCGCCCGAGACGTAGGACGGCGCCTCGGTGTCGCCCACGTTCGGGCCGTCGTCGCCCAACCCGCCGACCATGGTGATGCTGTGCACGACGCCGACCGTGCCGAGGTCGTCGTCGCCGGGGCCGCCGTCCTCCACGGAGTCGCCCCCCGGGCCGGCGTTGAGGGCGTCCGTCCCGGGCCCGCCGCAGATCACGTCGTTGCCGCCGTTGCCGAAGATGTTGTCGTCACCGTCGCCGCCGATGATGACGTCGTCGCCCTTCGTCCCTTCGATGAAGGTCGGGCCGGCCTGGCCGGACGCGTCCAGCCATGAGTGGCTGGCCGGTCGGCCGTCGCACAGGGCGCCGATCGAGTGGGCGGTGCCGACCTGGGTCGTCACGGCCAGTCCACCGATCAACAACGCCGCGGCCATTCCCAACGGCTGCTTTCGGAGCCGTTGTCTCCTGCTGCGCCTTGCCATCGCCGTTCCCTTGTTCGGGCACGCGCCGGAAGAACGACGGACATTTGGATTCCCGCTTCGCTCCCCAGCTTCGTGCGGTCCCCAGCCAACGTGCGCCGGCGGGCTCGCCGCCGGCAAAGCCGATGGTAGAAGGCTCTGCGGTCGGCGCCAAACCCCGATTATCAGGATTTCATCAGAAAGCGCCCAGCGTCGTCGCGGGGTTCTACCGGTTGAGGGCCGCCACCGACGTGATCGGGAGGCTGGGCGGGTTGGCGCCGAGGGAGCCGAGGAACGGCTTGGCGGAGAAGTCGAAGATGCCACCGTCGGAGCCGACCATGAGGTAGCCGTCGGCGTAGCCGACCATCCCGACCACGGCCTTGTTCAGCGGCTTGCCGCCCATCGATCCCCGGAAGGGCGCGTTGCCGAAGGCGAAGATCCCGCCGTCGGAGGCGACCAGCCAGTAGCCCCCGCCGTCGGGGGTGGGAACGAGCGACTGGACCGGGGCGTTCAGGTGGATGGAGCCCGTGGAGCCGTGGAAGGCGGCGTCGCCGAAGGCGAAGATCCCGCCGTCGGACGCCACCATGTAATAGCCCTTGCCCGACGGGGTGGCGATCGAGCCGAGCACCGGCCCGTTGAGCCGGGTCTTCGTCATGTCGCCGTAGCCAGTGGCGTCGCCGAACGTCAGCACCCGTCCCCGGTTGGTGAAGAGCCAGTAGCCGTTCCCGGACGGGGTGGCGGAGAGACTGGTGACGGACTCGCCGGCGGGGAGGGCCGAGGCGCCGCCGAGCGCCCGGGCGTCGCCGGCGGCGGTGACGCGCCCGGCCGTGTCGACGATCCAGTAGCCGTTGCCGGACGGAGTGGGCTCGAGATGGACCGCCCGGGCTCCCGGCGCGAGCGTTCCGTCGGCGTTGCCGTGGTCGACGGCCTCGCCGAAGGGGTAGACGTGGCCTCCGGAGCCGAGCATCCAGTAACCGGCCGCCGCCTTGCCGTTGGCGGTGGAGGCGGTGGTCGAGGTGGGCGACGGTGACGTCGACGGTCCGGTGGGGGGCGGGGCGATGCCGTTCCCGGTGATGGCGAAGTCGTCGGTGAACGGGGCGGGGCCGTCGTTGTCGGACACGAAGGTGGCGGTCACCTGCGTCGAGGTCACGGTGTACTTCATGAAGCCGTGGTTGGCGTCGTGGTCGGTGCCGCCCATCAGCTTGGCGAAGTACGGGGCTTCCGGCGCGTCCGGTGTCCCGGGCTGGTTCATCGGCCGCAGCCCGATGCCGGCCGTTCCGGCGATCACGACCACCGGCCCGAGACCCTTCGTATAGCTGCCGGCGGAGCCGTTGTCGGGCATGCAGGGGGCCGAGTAGCTCGGCGTGCCGGTCGGGCTCGAGATGGGGATCGCCGGGCACGACGTCGGGTCGAGGGCGAACTGGCCGGAGCGTTCGTAGCCGTGCTCGTGGCCCTGGAGGATCAGGTCGACCTTCTTGGCCGTGAGCAGGTTGAACAGGTCGGCGCTGATCTCGCAGTGCTTGATGCCGGCGGTGACGCAGTTGAACGCCATCCCCACGAAGACCCAGGGGATGTTGTGGGCTCGGGCGTCGTCGATGGCGGCGGACAGCCAGCCGGAGTTGGCGCTCCCCGCCGCGTAGCTGTCGGGCGTTCCCCCGTTGGTGAACGTCTCGCCGGCCGCGATCATGAACACCCGGGCCAGCGGCGAGCCCTGCGGGTAGTCGAAGTAGTAGTCCTTGCCGTAGGTGCTGCCGGGGGCGACCGTCGATCCCATCCGGTCGGGGAGGCAGGCGGTGTAGCTCTCGATCGGTCCGTCCTGGGCGCTGGTGGACTGGCTGGCGTGCCCCCCGGAGACGAGCTCGTAGGGGTAGGTCGCCGGCAGGCCGGACTTCGTCTGCACGAACGTGCACCAGTCCGCCGGAGTCTTCCCGCCTCCCGGCACGCTTCCGCCGTAGGAGAAGTCGCCGAGGTGGAGGAAGAAGTCGGTCCCGGCGCCGCCCAGGTTGGCGAGGGTGGTGGCGGCGGCCTTCCCGACCCCCATGTCGCCGGCCGCGCCGAAGGTGAACGACGACGGTGTGCCGGCGACGCTCGGGCGGGGAACGAGGCTCAACGTGGCGGCGAGCGCGGTGACGACGACGCTGATTCCGAGCTTCCGGAAGCGCATGGGGCGTACCCCCTTGGGGAGGACTGTCAGTCGGTCAGGGTCTGGTTCAGGCGAGGCTGGCGACGGAGACGATCGGGTGGGCCGGCGGGTGGCCGCCCAGCGAACCGGAGAAGGGCAGATCGGAGAAGCTGAAGATGCCGCCGTCCTGGCCCACCATCAGGTAGCCATTGCCGTAGCGGACCATGCCCGTCACCGGCTTGTTGAGCGGCTTCCCGCCCATCGACCCGCGGAACGGCGCATCGCCGAAGGCGAAGATCCCACCGTCCGAGGCCACCAGCCAGTAGCCGCCGCCGGTCGTGTCGGGGACCAGGGATTCCACCGGGGCGTTGAGGTGCACGGCGCCCATGGAGCCGTGGAAGGCGGCGTCGCCGAAGGCGAAGATGCCGCCGTCGGAGCCGACCAGGTAGTAGCCCTTCCCGGACGTCGTGGCGATGGACCCGACGACCGGCCCGTTCAGGTGGGCGCCAGACATGTCGCCGGAGAAGGCGGCGTCGCCGACAGGCACGACGCGACCCCGGTTGGTGAAGAGCCAGTAGCCCTTGCCCGAGCGCGTGGCCGACAGGCTGGTGACGGCCTCGCCCGAGGCCAGCTGGCCCGCCTTGACCCCGCCGAGACCGGGGGCGTCGCCGAATGCGGACACGGCACCGGCCGAGTCCACCACCCAGTACCCCGCACCGGACGGGGTGGGCTCGAGGTGCGTGGCCGTCGCTCCGGCGCCGATCTTGCCCACGACGTCGCCGTAGGAGGCGGCCCCCCCGAAGGGGAAGACGGCGCCGTCGGATCCGAGCATCCAGTACCCGGGCTTCGCCGCGGTGGGCGTGACGGGCGTGGGGTCGGGCGGTGTGGTGGTGGGGCTTGTGGTGGGCGGGGTCGTACCGGGATCCGGGGACGGCGGGGCGCCGGTGCCGT
>JAUZEY010000579.1 GCA_030838785.1 Actinomycetota bacterium
TTTCCGACTAAATCGGTCGGGAATGGGGCAGGTCTGCAGACGACTGAACAGTCAGTCGACAGGGCGGGGTCCCGGTGGAATACTTTCGCCATGCTCGCCGAGGCCAACATCGTCGCCCTCCGGGGCTGGGAGATCTCCTGCGTCGCCATGTGGGCCGTGGGTCTCTGGCTCGTCTTCAGACTGGGCCCGAGCCGCCTGTACCTCGGGCTCTACGGCGGGGCGTCGGTGCTGGCCTTCTGGGACTGGATGCTCGGCAACCGCTGGTTCTTCCACATCACCTTCGACGACCGCTTCGTCACGCTGTTCCGGGTCGACGGCAGTGTGGAGCCGCTGTGGGCCGGGTTCTCCTACGGCTTCTTCTTCGGCATCTGCGCCCTGCTGGCCGTGCACTTCGGCCGCTGGCTCGACGAGCACCTCGGGGCATGGCAGTACCTCGCCATCGGCGTCGCGCTGGGGTTCCTCGACATCGCCATCGAGGGCGTGTCGGTCGGCTGGCTCGGCCTGTACCGCTTCAACTACCGGGAGTCGTACCTGTGGTGGGGCGTGCCGTGGACGAACATCGTCTTCATCGTGGCCGCCCAGGTGCCGATCATCTTCCTCGCCCGCCGGCTCGCCGAACTGATGGAACGCGTTCCGGTCTCGGCTCCGGTAGCGGTATCGGTGTCCGCCGGCGGCCGGAGGGACCCGGTCGGCGGAGCCGAGCAGGCGGACGCCGGGAGCCCGGGCTGGCTCCCGTTCTGGGTCGCGCTGCCGATCGCCCCGGCCGGCCTCTACGCCGGCGCCTTCGTCACGACCCTGCTATTGCAACGATTGCAGCCCTGGGTGCCGGTACGCTGAAGCGCGTGCCGACGCCCCCGCCCGTCCACCGTCTCTCAGTGCCGGTTTGCACTCAGTGCCACTTTGGCCTACCGTGGTAGCGATGACACACGAGTCGGCCGCCCCGGTGGAAGGGCTACGCGAGCGCCACCGGAGGCGCACTGCGGCCGACCTGGAGGAAGCGGCCCTGGGGCTGTTCTGCGAGCGGGGTTTCGACGCCGTGACGATCGAGGACATCGCCGCCGCCGCCGACGTGTCGCGGCGTACCTTCTTCCGCTACTTCGCCTCCAAGGAAGACGTCATCCTCTCCGACCATCCGAGGCGGCTCGACGAGCTGCAGGCGGCGCTCGACCGGCGCCCGGCCGACGAGCCGGCACTGACCGCCCTGCGCCACGCCATCATGTCGATGGCCGACACCTACGAGGAGGAGCGGGAGCACATGCTGCGCCGCTTCAGCCTCATGACCGCCACCCCGGCGCTCGAGGCCCGCAGCCTCTGCCTCCAGCGCAACTGGGAGACGTCGGTGACCGAGATGCTGGCCGCCCGGATGGGGGTCGACCCGAGCCGCGATCTGCGGCCCGGCGTCGTGGCCGCCACGACCATGGCGGCGATGCGGGTGGCCACGGCCAACTGGCTGGCCGGCGGCGGCCGGGTCGAGCTGCCGGTGATCGTCGCCACCGCGCTCGACCTCCTCGACGGCGGCCTCCAGGCCGCCGCCAGCCCGCCGGCGCCGCGCCGCCGGTCGGCACCGGCCCGTCCCGCCCCGGCGGCCCGGGTCCGCGCTCTCTGACCAATACGCCCCGCTGCGGGTGATTCGCCGTTCAGGCTGAGCTACGGTCGTCGCCGTACGCCTCGACTGCCCGTCTGGAACAAGGGGGGACCAGGTGCGGCCGGACGCCCGAAGGATGTCGTGAGACGCGCCTGGCGTCCGCTCGCCCTCGCCCTGATCCTCACCGGTGCCCTTCCGCTGCTGACCGCCGGCCGGGGGCAGGCCGCCGACGGCGTCGCCGGGGCACCGACGCGCACCGAACCGTTCGGGTCGGCGCAGGCCCGGGTGGCGGCGGCCGGCCCGTTCGTGTCGGGCCTCAGCCTGGAGACGGGTTTCGCCACCTCCACCGTCGAACTGTCGGGCGAGGCGGCCCGGGGCGAGTCGACGACCGTGACGGCCGGGGCGGCGGAGTTCCTCCTCGGCCGCGTCGTCGACCGCCCGCTCGTTCCCGACCCCACCCGGGCCGACTCCTCCGCCGGTCCGGCCGACGCCGAGCGCTCGGTGGCCGCGCCGGACGGGCAGTTCGTCCGGGCCGGCCACGAGGAGGCCCACGCCGGGCCGCGGCGGTCGGAGGCGGCGGCGCACCTCGGGGACTTCGGCGTCGGCGACACGGCGGCGGTGGCGGCCGGCTCGAGCGCGGCGGCCATCACCGAAACCGGCGCCCGGTCGTCGGCGGCGGTGGGGGAGCTGCGCCTCGGCGGGGCCGGCGCACCGGCGGTCGTGCTGTCCGGTCTCGTCTGGCAGGCCCGGCAGGCGCCGGGAACCCCGGCGGAGGCCAGCTTCTCCATCGGGGCGGCCAGCCTCGGCGGGCAGCCGCTGGCGGCCGGCTCCCCCGAACAGGTGGCGGCGGCGTTCGAGGCGATCAATGCCGCGCTGGCCCCGCAGGGCGTCCGGCTCCACGCTCCCGCCGTCACCGCCGGAGCCGACGGCGGACGGGTCGACCCGCTCCGGATCGAGCTGCGCGACCCGCCCCTGACCCGGGCGGCGGGCAGCGTCGCCTACAGCCCGCTGGCCCCGACGGTGAACACAGCCGAGGACGGGGCGGCCAAGGCCAGCGGCTCCGACCCCCGGTTCGGGCAGGCGCTCCTGGCCGCCAACCTGGCCCTGGCCGCCGTGCTCGGCAACGGCGGCGCCGGCGTCGAGGTGGGTGGGGCGTCGGCCAGCCTGGCCCGCCGGGAGGTGCCCGACCTCGGCTCGCTCTTCGGCGGGTCGAAGCTCCCGCCCCTGGCGGGCGGGGCGACCGGCGGCGGGGCCGGCAACGACTCCGGCGGGAGCGGCCTGTCCAACGGGTCGGCGGGGCTGGGCAGCGGTGCAGGCGGCGACTTCGGTGGAGGCGGCGACATCGGCGCCGGCGCCGGGATCCCGGATGGCCGGTCCGGTTCAGGGCTCGACGGCACCTCGCCGGCGTCCGGATCCGCCGGTTCGGCGGCGGGTGGTGCGGGTGGCCCCGGGTCGGGCCCGGCGGAGGTGGGGCTGGGCAACGCTGTGCCCCGGGGCCGTCCCGCCGGCGACCACGGTCATCTCCCGCTGCCGCTGGCGGCGGCGGCGCTGGCCGCCGGTCTCGCCATCGGCGGCGCCGATTGGCTGGCCCGGCGTCGCACCGTCGGTGTCGTGGCCGGGCTGCGGGCCGCGGCCGGCCTCGGCGCAACGGTGTCGCGCCCGGTCCGCGGGCGGCGCAGCCTGGCCGCGGCCGGCGTCGCGGCCGTGACCGTGCTGGCGCTGGCCCTGGCCCCGAGCCGGGTGCCGGTGAAGGCCGGGAGTGACGAGGTGGCGGCCGTGTCCCCGATCCCGTCCGGCGCCGATCCCGGAGCGGTGTCGGCCGGAGCCGGAGCCGGCAACGGCGGCGGGGCCGGGATCGGCGCCGCCGGCAGCGCCGGCGCGGAAGGCAGCGGCTCCGGAGGGACGGCGGCGTCTTCGGCGGCGGCCGGCGCGGCGCTCGCCGGCAACGCCACCGGTCCGGGATCGGCCACGGGGTTGGGCCCCGGCGGCATCGACCGGGGCGGGCCGGGCGGGCGGCGCACGGCCGGGCCGGGCGGGGGCCGCACGACCGGGTCGGCCGGCGGACGCACGGTCAACGGCGCAGGAGGGGCCGGCGCCTCGGCCGCCGGTGGCCGCACCGGCGGCACAGCCGGCCCCGGTGGCACGGGCGGTGCCGGCACCGTCACGCTGGGCCGCGACTGCCCCGGCGGCGACCAGCAGGACAAGAACAGCAGCTACTCCCCGCCCTGCATCGACTTCAGCGGCAGTAACGGCGGCGCCACCAGCAAGGGTGTGAGCGGCGACACGATCACCATCGCCATGCGAGAGCCGGAGACGTTCGACGTCGGTCAGGGCAACCAGGGCCGCATCACCGACACGCCGGCCGACATCAAACGCTCGATCCTGGCCTACGTCGACTACTTCAACCGCGTGTACCAGCTCTACGGCCGCAAGATCCAGGTCGTCTTCTACAAGGCCAAGGTCCCGGCCCTGGCCGGGGTCAGCGGCGGCTACCAGGAGGAGGCCAACGCCGACGC
>JAUZEY010000581.1 GCA_030838785.1 Actinomycetota bacterium
CCCAGGGGGTGCCGGTCGTCTACCGGGAGTACCCGATGGCCCACGAGGTGTCGCTGGAGAGCCTGCAGGACGCCGTGGCCTGGCTGGCGCTGGTGCTGTCCGGGCAGCGGCCGACCGAGCCGGTCCCCGCTTTCGAGGGCGCCGGCGACCTCTGAGTCAAGCGCCTGTGCGCTTGGCGGCGGGCTTGCGCTGCTTCTGGGGGAGGAGGGCCCGGAGGCTCTTGTCGGGCCGCCCGATGAGATAGCCGGCGACGCCACCGAGGAAGGCGCAGCCGAAGATCACCCAGATGAGCCGGATGTTGACCGAGAACAGCAGGAAGTGGACGTTGACGCCCTGGGCGTTCTGCAGCACGAAGGTGATGAAGACGATGGCGATCGCTGTCAGCTGCGCCACCTTCATCAGCCGCTCCCGCTGACGCTGCTCCATCTGCATGAGCTGCGTCCGCAGCCAGGCCACCCGGGGCATGTCGGGGCTCAGCGCCCGCTGGGCGTTGGTGGCGGCCAGGACCGAGTCGTCGGCCGGGACGCTCGGGTCGACGATCGGGATGTCGTCCTTCTTCGCCCGCCCGGCTGTCCGGCCCCGCGCCCGACCCGACGCGATCCGGGCGCGGGCCGTGGCTCCGGCGGCGCTGGCTTCCGAGGCGCGGGTCGACCGGCGCCGTCCGCTGGACGTCGTCCCCGTCTTCGCGTCGCTGCCGGTGGAGGTGGTCCGCCCGCCGCTCGTAACCGCCGTCTTGGCGCCGCTGCCGCTGCCGTTGGAGCGGGTCCGCCGGCCCGTGCCGCTGCCGGTTCCGCTCTGGCTGCTGGATCCGCTGCTGGTGGCCACTTCTCGTCCTCCTCGCCCGCGGCCGGCTCTTTGCGACGGCGGCGCCTGCGAGGGGTGTACCCGAACTCCATGACCTGGTAATCGCTCCTCGACTACCGACGGCGCGGAGCGGGGGGCGCTAGCGGATGCCGATACGGCCCGGCGTGCCCTCGACGGTGTGGCCGATCACGGCCGCGGCGGGGGTGCCGTGGCGGCCGAGGGCGGCCACGAGAGCGCCCGCCCGGCTGGCCTCGACGGCCAGCAGCAGCCCGCCGGAGGTCTGGGCGTCGGCCAGGAGCAGCTGCTCGTCGCGCGAGAGCCCGGCCCAGTCGACGTCGGGGTCGACGAAGGCGTGGTTGCGCTGGGTACCACCGGCCACCATGCCGGCGGCGAGCAGATCCCGTACGCCGTCGATCACCGGCACCCGGGTCGGGTCGAGGCGGGCGGACAGCCCCGACGCCACCAGCATCTCCCGGAGGTGGCCGAGCAGCCCGAACCCGGTCACGTCGGTGGCGGCGTTGACGCCCACCTCGAGGGCGGCGTCGCGGGCGCCCTCGTTGAGGGTGGTCATGAGCCGGACGGCCTCCGCCATGAGCGCCGGCGGCGCCTGGTCCCGCTTGAGGGCGGTGGAGATGATCCCGAGCCCGAGCGGCTTGGTGAGCACGAGGGCATCGCCCGGCCGAGCGCCGGCGTTGGTCAGCACGGCCCGGGGGTCGACGGTGCCGACGACCGCCATCCCGTACTTCGGCTCGGCGTCGTCGATGGAGTGGCCGCCGACGACGAGGGCGCCGGCCCCCCGGGCGGCGGCGGCGCCACCGTCGATGATCCGGGCCAGCAGCTCGAAGGGGAGGCCCTCCCGGGGCCAGCCCACGAGGTTGAGGCACATCAACGGGATGGCGCCCATGGCGTAGATGTCGGAGAGGGCGTTGGTGGCGGCGACCCGTCCGAAGTCGTAGGGGTCGTCGACGATGGGAGTGAAGAAGTCGGCGGTGAAGACGATGGCGAGGTCGTCGCGGACCCGGTAGACGGCGGCGTCGTCGGCGGTGTCGAGCCCGACGAGGAGGTTGGGGTCGCCCGGGGGGTCGAGGCCCTGCACGAGCCCCAGCACCGTCCGCAGCTCCGCCGGCGAGAGCTTGCAGGCGCACCCCGCGCCGTGGGAGAAGCGGGTGAGGCGGAAGTCTTCCCCAGGGAGCTGAGCAGGCTCGAGCACGTCAGGATCGTAGCGAGGTGCCCCCCGGAACCGGCGCTGACCTCGTCAGCAGGCGGGGCCTCGCCCCGGATCCGGCCGGGGGCGCCGGGTCAGGCGGGGCAGTTGGCGACGGTGAAGCCGGTCGAGCCGGACTCGGCCGTGCCGGACGGGCCGGTGGCGGTGGCCCGCACCGTCCCCGAGCCGGAGTCGGAGCCGAAGGCGGAGCCGCTGAGGGTGGCCATCCACCGGCTGCCGGAGCCGCTGGCCGAGAGGCTGGTGGTGCGCCCGCCGACCTGGACGCGGAAGGTCACGCTGTCCACCTTGCCGGTCGTACCGGTGGAGATGGTGGCGCTCGTCGAGTGCCCGCAGCCGCTCCGGTTGTCGATCGTGGACGGCGACACCTCCGGGGCGTACACCCCCGGCCGGGGCGGACGGGTGGTCGTGGTGGTCGTCGTGGTCGTCGTGCTGGTGGCCCACGCCGGCCCCACGACCAGGGCGGCTGCCGCGGCAACGGCGACCACGGGGAAATGGAAGCGGCCCATAACGGACATCGTCGCACGCTCCGGAGCGGAGTCCACCGCGGGGCTCCGATACCCTGCGCTCGAACGAAGACGGCAGGTTCTGGAGGGCTGGTCATGGCACGGATCGAGAAGGACTCGATGGGGGAGGTCGCCGTCCCCGAAGAGGCCTACTGGGGGGCGCAGACGCAGCGGGCGGTCGACAACTTCCCGATCTCGGGGCTGCGGTTGGAGCGCCGCATGATCTGGGCGCTGGCCCAGGTCAAGCAGGGGGCGGCGGCGATCAACGAGCGGCTCGGGCTGCTCGACCCGGAGCGGTCGGAGGCCATCCAGGAAGCGGCGGCCGAGGTGGCGGCGGGCGCCCTCGACGAGCAGTTCCCGGTCGACGTCTACCAGACCGGCTCCGGCACGTCGTCCAACATGAACACCAACGAGGTCATCGCCAACCGGGCGTCGGAGCTGCTCGGCGGGGCGAAGGGGTCGAAGCGGGTCCACCCCAACGACCACGTGAATGCGTCGCAGAGCTCGAACGACGTGTTCCCGTCCGCCATCCACCTCGGGGCCTACGCCGCCAGCAAGGAGGAGCTGGTCCCGGCCCTGGGTGAGCTGGCCGAGGCCCTGGAAGCCAAGGCGGCCGAGTTCGCCCGGGTGGTGAAGAGCGGCCGCACCCACCTCATGGACGCCACCCCCGTCACTCTCGGGCAGGAGTTCGGCGGCTGGGCGGCCCAGGTCCGCAACGGGATCGAGCGGCTCGAGGCGACGTACCCCCGGCTGGCCGAGCTGCCGCTCGGTGGCACGGCGGTCGGCACCGGCATCAACGCCCCGCCCGACTTCGCCCCCGGCGTGATCGACCTCCTCAAGGAGCGCAACCCGTCCCTGACCGACCTCCGGGAGGCCCGCAACCACTTCGAGGCCCAGGGTGCCCGGGACGGCCTCGTCGAGGCGTCGGGCGCGGTGCGGACCATCGCCGTCTCCCTCTACAAGATCAGCAACGACATCCGCTGGCTGTCGTCGGGACCCCGGACGGGCCTGGCCGAGATCCGCCTCCCCGACCTCCAGCCCGGCTCCTCGATCATGCCCGGCAAGGTGAACCCGGTGGCGGCCGAGGCCGTCTGCCAGGTGTGCGCCCAGGTCATCGGCAACGACGCCGCCGTCGCCTTCGGCGGCTCGGCCGGGAACCTCGAGCTCAACGTGATGCTCCCGGTGATGGCTCGCAACCTGCTGGAGTCGATCCGCTTGTTGGCCGCCGTGTCCCGCACCTTCGCCCGGACCTGCGTCGTGGGAATCACCGCCGACGAGGAACGCTGCCGCAGGAACGCTGAGCTTTCACTTCCGATCGTGACGGCCCTGGTGCCCCTGCTCGGTTACGACGTGACCGCCGAGGTGTCCAAGCAGGCCATGAAGGAAGGCAAGACGGCCCGTGAGGTCGTGTTGGAGCGCGGTCTGTTGGACGAGGCCGCTGTGGACAAGGCGCTCGACGTGGAAGCGATGACGCGTGGGGGGATCATCGAGGGCGTGAGCGGGGGAGGCTGAGGTACTTCACCCTGGCGGGGCGGGTGCACTGCCCTCCCGGTCAGGCGGCGGCGCTGGTTTGAGGGCCAGGGCCGGATGCGCGATCCGTCCGACTGGATCGGCTGGATCGCGCAGCCGACAACGCGTCGAGCTTTGCTTTTAGCCGCGTGTTGGACGGACGGAGGTCGAAGCGGTCGACCGGGACCACCGTCCAGCCGAGGTCTGCGATCCGGTCGGCGCGCTCGTGGTCGGCAAGCCAGAAGCGCGGGCCGTGGTGCTCGTCGCTGTCGTATTCGAACAGGACCTTGAGGTCCCGGAGACCGACATCGGCCCGGGCGACGAACCGTCCGGCCTCGTCGTAGACCTCGATCTGGCGCTCGGCCCGGGGATAGCCCCATTCGATCAGCTTCCGCTGTAGGCGGGCTTCGGGTGGGCTGCCCGCCGGGGCGCCCGACCGCCAGACGTCGAGCGCCCGCTCCAGGCCCTCGAGCCGGCCCCGCCGGCGACCCCGAGCGGCCGCCCACGCCCGGCCGCTCGCCCGGACGAGCCTCGAGGGCTGCATCAGCTTCTTGCACAACGCGCTGTCGACCAGGTCCCACAGCGCTTCGCCGTCGACCAGGCCGGCGGCGACGCAGTCGACGACGGTCCGGCTGGGGCTCGTGCAGCGAAACGCACGACGGATGACCGTCTCCCCCGGCCCAAGCCGGCTTCGGAACGTCTCGGCTCCCTTGAACCGGCCGCTGGCGCCGGGAGGAACGGTGACCTGGGGGACGGCCGGGGGCTGGGCCAGCCCGAAAAGCGCCGCGGCGCTGAGATGGGAGGCGGCCGTGGTCGACGGTCCGGCCAGACATGCGACCATCAGGCGCTGCTCCCAGCGGTCGGGAGTGCCGGCCACGACGTAGACGCCCCGGACGGGCTCGCACCACTGTCCGGTATCGAGGCGATAGGCGATCTGGTGCCGTGTGAGGCCGGCCTTGATGGCCTGGGCTCGGCTAATGGCACCCCAGTGCCGGGCGGCGACGCGCATCGCCTCCCGGTCGGCGGCGTGGACCGCCTGCCGGCGAGCCTTCCGCTTCTTCGCCCTGTCCCCGTTTCGCCCGCTCGTCTCCCCGATGGGCGAGACGCCACCGTCGCC
>JAUZEY010000583.1 GCA_030838785.1 Actinomycetota bacterium
CGCCCCCCCCCCCCCCACACGGCCGGGCCGGTGTCGTCCGGCGAGGGAGGTGGCCGGGCCGCTGCCGGGGCTCCTGGTCGGGCGGGTTCGCGGGCGGCCGGGCCGCTGCCGGGGCTCGTGGTCAGGCGGGCTCGCAGGTGGCGGCGCCGCCGCCCTCGGGAACGGTGCAGCGGTACTCGCCCGGGGCGGCGGTGGGCGCGCTCGTGGCGGTGGTCGCCGGAGGGGCGTTCGGGTCGGCGGGGCCGGTCGGGGCGGGTGGGGCGGTCGGCGTGACAGGAGCGGTCGGAGCGTTCGGGTCGGAGTTGCCGTTTGCAGCGCCGCCGGCGGGGCGGCATGCGGCCGGGCCCCCGCCGTAGGGGATCATGCACGTCCAGGCGCCGGCGCCGACGGACTTCCGCGCCCCGGGGATCGGCGCCGTGCAGGTCGCTTCGCCGCCGCCGGCCGGGACCTGGCAGTGGCGGGTCCCGGGGTCGTTGGCGTAGTCGACGACGGGTTCGGGCTCGCCCGCCGGGCGGCACAGCGCCGCCCCCGATTCCGACACCACGCAACCGAGGGCCGGGGTCTGGGTCACGCCGTCGGCAGCGCGGCAGCGCATGCTCGTGTCGCTGGTGGGGACGCACTGGAGCGGCACCGGCTGTCCCGACCGGAGCGCCTGGTGGGTGTAGGGCTCGAAGCCCCGCTGCACGACGATCTCCCCGGCGCCGGCCCGGCCGGTGATGGCGAGGGCCGGTGCCCCAGGCTGGCCGGTGGAGTGGGTCCTGCCCTTCAGGTTCACTCCCGTCTGGCGGTTGCCGAAGAGGTCGAAGGAGCCGGCGCCGACGGAGGCGCGGGCTTCGACCTCGGCGTCCCAGGGGACGGTGACGCGGACCTTGCCGGCGCCCATCGAGATGTGCAGCGGGGTCTGACCGGCGGGGAGTTGCAGCCGGGACAGGTCCAGTTCCAGGATCCCGGCGGCGTGGCGGTAGGTCGGCTCGAGGTCGGCCATCGCCATCGGGGTGACCGACCGGTGGCCGGCCTGCCCGTCGACCCGGGTCAGGGCGGCGGCCAGTCCGGTCGGGACCAGCAGGAGCGCCATGGCGCCGATGACCACCGCCGGACGCCGGCTCCGGATGAGGGAATAGCCGAGGAAGCCGAGAACGGCGACGCCGGTCGCGATCGGCAGCACCGGCTGGTGGACGTGAAGGGCGCCGGTGACCCAGAACACCCCGCCGACGACCGCCGCGGCCAGGAACCAGAGGCCGACGAGCCAGCCGGCGGCCCGCACGAGGAGGAGCGGGACGTTCGTCCGGGCGGCCCGGGCCGCGGCCGAGGCCCGGGCCCCGAGGCCGGGGCCGGCGGGCGGGGGAGGCGGCGGGCCGTATCCCGCAGAGGTGCTGCCGCCGTATCCGGAGGCGGTGGTGGTGCCCTCCCCGGGGGAGGTGCCGGCATACCCGGCGCCCGGTGTCCCGCTGTAGCCGGCGGCGGATGCTCCGCCTGCGGTGCCGGGCACGGTGGTTGCCGCCACAGCTCCGGAGGGAGACGACGACGGGGCCCCCCATTCGGCGGGGCCGGCCGAGCCGGGTCCCGGGCCACCGAACCGGTCGGAGAACCAGGCCCCGGTTGAGGACCCGTCGGTGGCGGGCATCCAGGGGAGGTGGCGGCGGAAGAGGAGGAGGCAGCCGCCGACGAGCAGGAACAGCCCGAGCAACGCCTCGCCGGGCATGAAGCCGCGATGGGAGAGCCCGAAGATCCGGGCGGGGAACAGGCCGAGCCCGATGAGCGCGCTGGAGAGGACACCGAGGATGGCGCCGACCACGTGGAGCACGCCGAGCACCGCCACGACGGCGAGGCCGATCCGCAGGTGCCGGGCGGTCCGCTCGGGAGCGGGGACGAGGTAGCGGCCCCGGGCCGGGTCTTCCTCCGGGATCACCGCCCAGGCGATCAGGTAGGCGAGGACGCCCCACCCGGTCAGGCAGCCGAGGACGACGACGAGCCGGACGAGGGTCGGGTCGAGCCCGGTCGCCGCCGCCAGCCCTCCGGCCACCCCGCCCAGCTTCCGGTCCTGCCTCGACCGCAGGATCTGGAACGCCGGCGCCCAGACACCGCCCCGACCCGGCTCCGAGCCTGCGCCCGGCGGGGGAGGCGGGGGAGGCGGGGGAGGCGGCGGAGGCGGGGGAGGCGGGGGAGTGGGAGGCGGCATCTGGTCGCCGCCGCCGACCCCGCCGCCCGACGGGATGTCACCGGCGTCACCAGGGGCGGTTTCGTCGGTGAGAGAGGGGGCTCCGGCGAGGGAGGGGGCTTCGACTCCGGCGAAGGAGGGGGGCGGCTCGGGGGTGGCGCCCGGCAGGGGCTGATCGGGCGGAACGTCGGGGTCCATGGTCGGATCATCGGCTTCGCGGCGACGGCCGACCATCGGGGATGACCCTGGTCGTACCCTGAGCCCGGCCGGGAGGCGGCGGGGGCATCCCTGATGGTGGGCGCCCGCGGGCCGTGGGATCATCCGGACGATGAGTGTCCGGGATCCGTTGCTGGCCGCCCGCCTGACCCGCCGGCGGGACGGTCGTTGGATCGCCGGCGTCTGCAACGGCCTGGCCGCCGCGCTCGGGGTGCAGGTGGGCGCCTTGCGGGCCGTCGTCGTGCTCCTCGCCCTCGGCAGCCTGCCGGCGGTGGCGATCCTCTACGCCCTGGCCTGGGCCTTCCTCCCCCCGGAGACGGACGGCGAGGTCGCCGACCGGGCCGGGGTGGACGCCCCGGCCTCCGGGCTCACCATCGGGGGGCGCCCCGCCGATCTCGTCGACGCCGTCGCCGTGCTGGCCGTCGTGGCCGGGGCGGTGCTCGTCCTCGGGCAGTTCACCGCCTGGCTGCCCGGCCAGGTCGTCGCCCCCGCGGTGCTGGCCACCGTTGGCGCCGGCCTCGCCTGGGGGTGGGGCGGCCGATCCGGCCCGTCCGCCGCCGCCGGGCGCCGGGAACGGCTCCGGCCCCTGTTCCTGGCCGTGGGGATCAGCCTGGTCATCCTGGGCGGGCTGGCCACGCTGGCCGCAGTCGGGGACCTGCGCTCCATCGGCCGCAGCGCGGCCGGGGCGGCGGTGCTGACCGCGGGGGCCGTCCTCCTCTTCGGGCCGTGGATGGCCCGACTGGCCCGCAGCCTCACCGACGAGCGACGCCAGCGGATCCGCTCCGAGGAGCGTTCCGAGATGGCCGCCCACCTCCACGACGGCGTCCTCCAGACGCTGGCTCTGATCCAGAAGCGGGCCGGCGACGACAAGGCCGTCCGCAGCCTGGCCCGGCGCCAGGAGCGGGAGTTGCGTTCCTGGCTCTACGGCGCACGCCGGGAGAGCAATGGCGCGGCCGACGCTGACTTTGACGGCTCCCGCCGCCCTGCCGGGGGGACACCGCCCGTCCCCCCGGGCACAGTGGCCACGCTGCTGCGCCGGGAGCTCGACGATGTCGAGGACCGGTACGGGGTACGCCTCGACGCCGTCCTGGTCGGTGACGCCCCCCTCGACGACGCCGGACGGGCGCTCGTCGCCGCCGGCCGGGAGGCGGCCCTCAACGCCGCCCGCCACGCCGGGGTCGACACCGTCGACGTCTATCTCGAGGTGGAGCCCGACCGGGTGTCGATGTTCGTGCGGGACCGGGGCCGGGGCTTCGACCCCGCCGCCGTGCCGGCCGACCGCCGGGGTGTGGCCGACTCCATCTCGGCCCGGGTGCGCCGCCACGGCGGGACGGCCGAGGTCCGCTCGGCGCCGGGGGAAGGGGCCGAGGTCGAACTGTCCGTGCCCCGGGCGTCCGTCCGGGTCGACCGCGTCGAAGAGCAGCCCCGATGACTGCACCGCTGAGACACGGCGAGATCCGGGTCTTCGTGGTCGACGACCATCCGCTGGTCCGCTCCGGGGTCCGCAGCGAGCTGGAGGGCCGGGTCGACGTGGTCGGCACCGCGGGCGAGGTCGACGAGGCCGCCGCCGGCATCGCCGCCACCCGGCCCGATGTGGTGCTGGTCGACGTCCACATGCCGGGGGGCGGCGGCGCCGAACTGATCCGCCGCGTGCTGGCCGCCGCCGACCGCCCCGCTGCCCTCCCGGGCCCCGCTGCCCTCCCTGGCCCCGCCGTCGGTTCGGGGGCCGCGGCCGAGCCGGGGAGCTTCCCGTCCGTCCCCCGGTTCCTGGCCCTCTCGGTGTCGGACGCCGCCGAGGACGTCATCTCGGTGATCCGGGCCGGTGCCCGGGGGTATCTGACCAAGACCGTCTCGGGAGCGGAACTGGCCGAGGCCATCGGCCGGGTGGCGGCCGGAGACGCCGCCTTCTCGCCCC
>JAUZEY010000365.1 GCA_030838785.1 Actinomycetota bacterium
GACCACGACGACCACCACGGTCCCGGTGGTCAAGCCGACGACCAAGCCCACCGACGATGACGGCCCCGGCGACGACGGCCCGCCGCTCGTCTCGGACCCCGCCCCCTCGACCACCACGACCTCGACCACGACGACGACCTCGACGACCACCACGACCAAGACGGCCGCCCCGGTGGTCGACCCCGCCACCACGGTGGCCGGCGTTGGCGAGGAGGCCGCCCACCCCGCCCCGGTGGACCAGGTTCTCGGCCAGGACGTCGAGCGGCCCGCGCCCACTCCGGCCGGTGGGCTACTCCCGAGGACCGGTGCGAGCATCGCCGGAGAGGCAGGGCTGGCCTTCGCCCTCCTCGCCGCCGGGCTCGCCGTCCTCCACCTCGCCCGGCGTCGGCGCTCGGCCCCCCAGGGCTAGCACCGAACGTCCGGCGACGCGAACAACGCCGGGGTCGCCGCTCCCACCGGTGACCCCGGCGTTTTCCGCGGGTTTCTAGCGGACCAGCTCCATACGGAGCCCGTCCTCATTCCACTCCGGCACCTCGGGGAGACGGGCCACGGCCCGGGCGGCGATGCGGCGGGCCGTCCACAGGTCGACGCAGGCGTCGAGCACCGTCGAGAGCCGCACACCGCCGGGGATGTTGTCGACCACCCGCTCGAGGCCCGGCATCCGGGCCCGGAGCAACTCCAGACGCTCGTCGATCCCCAGATGGGTGCGCTTGGCGAACTTCAGCGGAGCGTCGTCGTTCAGCTGGAAGAACCCCAGCTCGGGGTGCACCTCGTAGACCGTGCGCTGGTGGTAGGAGGCGACGTCACGCTGCACCTCCCGGATCTTGGCCAGCTGGGCCCGCACCACCACCGAGAGGCCTTCCCCCGAGGCGTCGTACACGTCCGACCGGCTCGGGGGGGCGGTGATGGCGGCACCCCGGCGACGGCCGAGGAGCCGGCGGGCCTGACGGTCGCAGGCCCGTCCGCCGGGGATCCGCTGGCCCGGCAGCCCGATGGGGGCGTGGAGGGCGATGATCTCGTAGGACGGGCGGGTGTCGAGCACATCGAGCAGGGAGCTCATCACCTGGGGCGGGTCGGGGAACAGCGACACGCCCTGCAGCTTGCCCGACACGACCAGCCATCCGCCGGGGCACGGCTCCACGCCGGCCACGGGCCGGTAGGGGAGCGGGGCGCCCCTTTTGAGGGCGGTAGGGGCGTTGTGGTTGGTGCGCTCCGCCATCTCAGACGGTCGCCGGCACGGCGGGCGGCCGGGCGATCTCCTTGGGGTACAGGCTGCGGTGGACCGCCTCGTCCCGGTCGATGATGCCGTCGAGTACCAGGGCCGACAGGTGCATCTCGAGCGTCTGCATGCCCTCCGACTGCGACATGGTGATGGCGTTGCGGAGCTGGCGGGTGTTGCTCTCCCGGATGAGGTTGCGCACCGCGGTGCTGCCCCGCAGCACTTCGTAGGCCGCCACGAGGCCGCCGTCCTTGCGGGGGATGAGCCGCTGGTACACGACGCCGACCAGCGAGGCCGACAGCTGGAGGCGGGCCTGGTTCTGCTGCTCGCCGCCGAACACGCCGACGAGGCGGTCCACGGCTTGCGAGGTGTCGTTGGTGTGCAGCGTGGCGATGACGAGGTGGCCGGTCTCGGCCAAGGTCAGCACCGTCTCGATCGACTCCAGGTCGCGCATCTCGCCGACCATGAGGACGTCGGGGTCCTCCCGGAGGGCGGAGCGCAGGCCCCGGGCGAAGGAGTCGGTGTCCTTGCCGACCTCGCGCTGGTTCAGGGCGCCCTGGCCGTGACGGTGGACGTACTCGATCGGGTCCTCGATGGTGAGGATGTGGGAGAACCGGGTGGCGGCGATGTGGTCGATCATCGACGCCATCGTCGTCGACTTGCCCGACCCGGTGGGCCCGGTGACGAGGATCAGCCCCGACGGCGCGTCGACCATGCGCTGGACGGCGTCGGGCAGGCCGAGCTCGTCCATCGACGGGATCACGGACGGGATCATCCGCAGGGCCAGTGTGGTCGATCCCCGCTGGGTGAAGGCGCTGCCCCGGACGCGGGCGACATGGTTGAAGCCGAAGGCGAAGTCGACGTCGCCCCGGTCGGTGAACGTCGCCCGGTCGTCCTCGTCGAGGAGTGTGTCGGCGATGGCCTGGGTGTCGCCCGGCGTCAGCCTCGGCTGGCCGGGGACGGTGTGCAGGTCCCCGTCGACCCGCACCAGCGGCGCCGAGCCGGCGGTGAGGTGCAGGTCGGTGCCACGGCGCTCCCAGAGGTAGGAGAGCAGCATTTCCAGCCACTCGGCGGCGGGGGGGTTTGTAGGCAGGGGCTCGCTCATGGCGCCACGCTAACCCGCCTGGGCGATTTGTGAATCCCCACTATTGATGATTAGTTCCCCCGTACCAGCGAGCCCCGGACGCGGTTGCCTCCGCCATGCCTAGGTGACCTGGTGCGGCTCGGACGAGTCGGCCGGGCTGGCGTCTGCGGGGCGTGCGCTCTCCTGGCTGCGGACGTAACCGCCGTAGGCCAGCGCACCGGCGAGGGGGACCGCCAGCCACGCACCGATGGAGAGGTAGCTCGTCTCGAGCACGAGCTTGAGTAGTACCAGGGCGGCGGCCGCGGCGCCGGCGATCAGGTCGGCCCGCTCCCAGGTGACGGGAAGCGCCGGGAGTTCCACCGAGGTGAACTCGCTGAGCCCGATCCGGACCACCACGGCCAGGGCGACGAGAGCGATGAGGAGACCGAAGAACCCGTTGGGGGATTGGACACCGGTGCGGTTGACGTTGATGCCGAAGACCCCGGCCCCGATGGAGATCCGGTGCCACGGCAGGATCAGCACGTCGAGCAGGAGGAGGACGCCGGCGATCGACATGATCCGCTGGCCTAGTGAGAGTTTCTTCAGGTCCATGGTGGCCCTCCTCGTATCGTGTGGCGCAATTCGTAGTGCAGGCCCGCGAGCCCGGCAAGGGAACGAGTGCGGCGTAGGGGACGAACCTGCGGGCCGGGTCCAAACCCGGCTATTCACAACGTTCAACCAACAGGTTCCCGGGGGGTTCGGGTCGGTCCAGAATCTGCCGATACGCGGGGATCGACCAGCGTTGGGTGGTCGTTCACCCGGGCAACCAAGCCCCGGGGCGAACCGAGAGGCACCTCCCGCCCGTGACCACGAACCAGCAATGCCTCGCGCCTTCCGTGCCGCCGCCGACTCCTCTGCGGGCCCACTACCGGGTTGACTCCTGGTCGCCGGGACTCTCCCTGGGCCGCCTCAACGCCATGGAGGTGGAGACGCCCTT
>JAUZEY010000588.1 GCA_030838785.1 Actinomycetota bacterium
GGTCCAGGTAGTCCCGCCAGTGCGTGACTTTGCGGTCCTTGATGGTGATCACAGAGACGAAGTGGTTGTCGTAGGGCCGCCCGGTTTGGACTGCCTGTCCGTGCACCGCGTACTCGAGCACGATCACCGACGCCTCACGATCCCGGTGAACGGCCAGTTCGTCCGCGCTCCGCAGGACCATGTTGCTGCCGTAGCCGCGGTACAGCTCGGCCACGGCCCGGCGTCCCTCGACCCGTCGCGGGTATCCGGGAACGGAAATCACGTAGTCGAAGATTACGTCTTCGGCCAGGAGATCGAAGAAGTGCCGTCCGTCAACGAAGCCTGCCAGTCCTTCGACGATGATTCGGAAGAAGGGGTCCAGCGCCGCGAAGTCGTCGAAGTCGTCGATGGCCGTCGTCACTTGGCCGCCTGGAGGGTCCATGCGGGTGCATTCCGCCGGGCGAAGTCCTGGAAGGTGATCGGCGGCCTGCCCGTGACTTTCTCAATGTCGTCATTCGGCCGGGAACCGTTGCCGGAGATGATGGTCCCCGTCAGCCAGCGGAGAATTACGGCGTAGTCGGCGGGTTCGAGGCCGGCTGCGATCGCACCGCCGATCAATGCGTCGGCGTCGATGTCGTTGTGGGTGACGGGTCCGCCGATCACGTCGGCGATGATGTCGGCGACCTCGCTGACCGTGAGCGGCTGAGGGCCGGTCGGCGCGTACTCCGCGCCGGCATGGGCGTCGGGGTCGACCAGCGTCTCGACCGCGACCGCCGCGATGTCCGCGGCATCGACGAAGGCTTCCGCGCCGCCGCGGGTCGGTACGGTGATGGCGCCTTCGACGACCGGCGTGTGTTCGTCAGTGAAGTTCTGCATGACCCATGCGGGACGCAGGATGGAGTGTGTGAAGGCTTCTCGTCGCGCGAGGCCGAGCTCGACGGCCCGGATGTCGACCTCCGGTGGTGCCTGGTCGCTGCCGTAGGTGCTGAGGTACGTGACGTGCCGCACCCCGGCTCCTGCGGCACTATCGAGGAAGTCGGACACCAGAGCGGCGTACTTGACCCGCATGACGGGCGTGACGAGGTAGACGCGGTCGACGCCCTCGAGGGCACGGGCATGCGTAATCGGATCGTCCCAGTCGAACAGCACGTCGGCGCCGTGGCGCGAGGCCGTACGCGCCTTCAAGCCCCGCTCGATGAGTCTCTGGGCCACCAGCGATCCGGTTCGTCCGGTACCGCCGAGCACAAGTGTCGTCTGCTGTGAATCAGTCATGACTCGACGGTAAGACCACCTGTCGAGCGAATCAATGCGTGATCCTCTCAGTTTTTTGTTTCAAACGCTCACAGAATTGACCGCTGTGATCGTCCTGCTCAACACTTGACCCATGGATCTGCTGCACGAGCACCTGGCGAGAGCGCGCGCCTCGGGCGCCGTTTTCGCTCGAACGGTGGCCACGCCCCCCTGGGGGTTGCGGCTGGGGGGCTCGATCCAGCTCGCGGTGCATGCGGTCGTACGGGGGCGGGGGTGGCTGTGGTTCGCCGACGACTCCGAGAGCCCGATGGAGCTCTCGCCGGGCGACGTGACACTTGTCCGCGGGGGCCCCGATCACTACATCGGCCATGAACCCGGCGCCGACTGCCTCGAACCGGAGGAGTTCCGGGCGCATCACGGGCGCGACGGACGCCCGGACGACCCGCAGGCGACGGTGTTCCTGTGCGGCGCCTACCGGTTCTCGGGGGACATCGGCCGCGGCCTGCTCGATGCGCTGCCCCAGGTGCTGCCGCTCTCGGCCGCCTTCGGCGATCCCCTGCGCGACGTGATCGGCCTGCTGTCCCACGAGCTGGCTTCCCCTGAGCCAGGTCAGCCCACGGTGCTGGACCGGCTCCTCGACATCCTTCTGGTTCTGGCCATCCGGACCAGTTTCCGCCAGAGCCCCACCGCACCTCGCTGGTACCGGGCATCGGCCGATCCCCGGCTGAACGCCGCCTTGCAAGCCATACACGAGGATGCCGGGCACCCGTGGTCGGTCCCCGAACTCGCCCAGATCAGCGGACTGTCCCGGGCGGCCTTCGCACGAACCTTCCGAGACGCGCTCGACCAGACGCCGATGCAATACCTGACGGACTGGCGAATGACCCTGGCCCGCGACTACCTCCGCAACGGCGAGCTGGGCCTGGCGAACATCGCCGACGTGATCGGCTACGGCTCGCCCTATGCCTTTGCCGCAGCGTTCCGGCGCCATCACGGAGAACCGCCCGGAGCATGGCGGCAACGGGAGTTGACCCGCACCGGGAGTCCGGTACCCGGCGACCGCATCCACCTCCGCTGACGCCCGCACGCCTCATAGGTCTGGCCGGTCCTCCGCCGACCGATATGCCGGTCGGCAGATGTCGCGCCTGCCCCCTTCGCCTACGGGCTGAGGTATGACCCGGGGTCGAGGCGAATGGTGATGGGGCCGGATGTCTCCTCGGGTTGGCCGGCTTCGATGCGCTGGGTCTGCCCGAAGTGCCCGTCGAGGTTGGCGAAGATCGTCAGCGCCTGACGTTCGAGGATCCAGTACCAGGCCACTCCGGCTTCGGCGTAGGCCTGGAGTTTTCGGTCCCAGTCGAGATCCCGCGTCGTCGGCGAGGCGATCTCGACGATCAGGAGCGGCGTGACCGTGGTGTAGGACTCGTCGGGCAGGTCATCGGGGGCGACCATGAGGTCGGGTTCGAAGTCGCCGAGGGGCGTGTGCAGCCCCCAGTCCGGATAGACGGTCAGGCCGGGCGGGCAGGCATCGTCGAGCTGGCGGGCGAGATGTTTGGCCACCAGGACGTGCCAACGGTTGGGTGGGTTCACGTAGAGGACCCCCTCCGACCATTCCTGGTGCTTCGTCTCTCCGAGCGCCTGCCACTCCGCGTAGGACATGGGCACCCGCACCGAGGAACCCCGGTCGAAATGTTCCCGGGCCACCGCCATGCCGGCCAGCGTACCGGCTGCCGGTTTCAGTCGGCGAGGAAGGCCTGCACCATGTCGGGGACGACGTCGAAGCGTTCCAGCTGCGGGACGTGGGCGGCGTTCTCCAGGACCTCGGCCCGGCCGTTGCGGATCAGGCGGGCGAAGTCGGCGGCGTAGTCGGGGGAGATGATCCCGTCGTCCTCGCCCCACACGACCAGCGTCGGGGCGGTGATCCGGTGGATGCGCTTGTCCAGGCCCCGGTCGGGGATCGGCCACCAGAACTTCGTCGACACGCCCATGGCCCAGCTGATGGCGATGAGCGCCTCGCCCAGGGCTTCCGGGTCCTCGGGGAGGGCGAGGGCCATCTGCGCCACCGGGCTGGTGGGATCGGAGAAGGCGGCGGCGCCGAGCTGCTCGAGGCTGAGCAGGTTGGGGTTCTGGAACGGGCGGCCGTCGACCCACAGGCCGATGGGGCAGAGCAGCACCAGCTTCGACACCCGGGCCGGCTCGGAGGCGGCCAGCTCGGCGCCCATCATTCCGCCCAGGGAGTGGCCGACGACGGCGACGGGTTCGCCGCCGATGCCGAGGTGGTCGAGGATCTCGTAGTAGCAGAGCGTCAGGTCCCAGATGTCCTCGATCGCCTTGTGGGCGTCGGGGTCGCCGGCGACGGTGCCCGGCAGGTACGGGGCGTAGACCGTGTGGTGGCTCGCCAGGGAATCGACGAACGGGTCCCACTGCAACCCGAGGATGGCGTGCAGGTACAGCAGCGGCGGGCCCTGCCCGCCGACGAGGACCTGCGTGCGGACCTGCCCGTCCCACACCTCGACGTCGCGGATCTCGTCGTAACCCATGATGCGCTCCCCTCTCGCGCTCGGACGCTCAGGCCAGCCGCTGGCTGCGGAGCCGCTGCGGCCACCAGTGGTTCTCCCAGCCCTCGTCGTCCCAGATGTCGCGCAGCTTGGGGAGGACCTCGGTGCAGAACAGGCCGATGCTCTCCTTGGTCAGCTCGTGGGGCAT
Organism: Actinomycetota bacterium; assembly: GCA_030838785.1. GTDB lineage: Bacteria > Actinomycetota > Acidimicrobiia > IMCC26256 > BP-133 > BP-133. The sequence goes on from JAUZEY010000588.1 coordinate 3,934, forward strand.
GGAGCCGATCTGCTGCAGGACCATGAGGTTGCCGATGCGGAGGTCCTTGACGGCGTCGACCAGCTTGTCCCGCACGGTGGCCGGGCTGCCGGCGATCACGATGTCCTTGTCGACGAACTCCTGGTAGGAGAACTTCTTGAAGTTGCTGACGACCTCCAGCATCTTCATGGTCGTGCCGCTCCGGAAGCCCCGGGAGAGGCTCTCGTAGTCCTGGTAGCCCGGCATGCCCCACCAGTGGTCGGGGATGTGGAGGCACTTGTCGAAGAAGTACTTGATGTGGCGGGCGAACTTCTCCTCGGCCAGGGCGTCGGTCTCGGCCACGCACACCATCTGGGCGAAGCCGGCCCGGTAAGGGTTGCGGTCGAGGCCCTCGGCGTCGGAGAACTCCCAGAAGCCGTCCATGATCCGCTTGCCGACCTGGCTGCCGAAGAACGACAGCATGCAGTAGCTGTGCTTGTGCTGGGCGGCGAAGCGCCACGTCGAGGTGCTGCCCAGCCCAGGGATCCACACCGGGGGGTGGGGCTGCTGGATGGGCCGGGGCCAGATGTTGACGAACGGCAGCTGGTTCCACCGGCCGTTGAAGGCGAAGATCTCCTTCGACTGCCAGGCCCGGAGAATGAGCTCGTGGGCTTCGGCGAAGCGGTCGCGCTGCTCGATGGGCGGGATGCCCATGACGAGATCGGCGTCCATCGGCGTGCCCAGCGGCATGCCGGCCACCAGGCGCCCGCCGCTGATGCAGTCGAGCATGGCGTACTCCTCCGCCACGCGGATGGCCGGCTGCGTCGTCGGCAGCGTGGAGCCCATCTGCACGATGGCCACGTCGAGGTGGTTGGTGGCCCGGGCCAGCACGGAGCCCATCACGTTGGGGTTGGGCATGAACCCGTAGGCGTTCTGATGGTGCTCGTTCACGCAGATGCCGTCGAAGCCCATCTCGGCGCCGTAGATCAGCTCGTCGAGCGTCCAGTTGTAGAACTGCCCGATCCGGGCCGGGTCGGGGACGAGCTCGTGCCACGGCGGCGTGACCCACACCGACGGGTAACGCGAGCTGAAGTCGTCGGGCAGCTCGCGGTGGGGCATCAGGTGGAACATCGAGACCTTCACTGCGCACCTCCTGGTCGGACCTCCCTCGGTGGCCCGCTCACCGTACGCCTGTTGACCGGCAGGTGTCCACCGTGTTCCGCACCTGTCCTACGTCTGAATAAAGGGTGGCCTTATTTGCGGCACCTGGGCCGCGTCATTTCTTGCGTTGACAGTCTCTCGGGGACGGCATAAGACTGCCATCGAGGCAGCGTTCTGGCGCAGGAAACTGTTGCTGACAAAGCATATTCCCCGTTCCCGCCCGCTGTCTCGTCCCCCGCGACATCATCCTTTTCTCGTCCTGTGGACAGGAGAAAT
>JAUZEY010000593.1 GCA_030838785.1 Actinomycetota bacterium
GTCGAATCGGCCACCCGGGCGTGATGGCCGGTGGCGACGGCGTCGAACCCGGTCGCCTCGGCCCGTTCCAGGAGCCGCCCGAACTTGATCGACCGGTTGCACTCGACGCAGGGGTTGGGGGTGAGGCCGGCGGCGTGGGCGTCGACGTAAGGGCCGACCACGGCGGCGGTGAAGTCGTCGGCGAAGTTGAACGTGTAGTGCGGGATGCCGAGCTGGGCCGCGACCCGGCGGGCGTCTTCGACGTCGGCCACGCTGCAGCAGCCGGAGTCGGAGTCGCCGCCCCACAGCTTGAGGGTGACGCCGGTCACGTCGTGGCCGGCGGCCTGGAGGCGGGCGGCGGCCACCGAGGAGTCGACGCCGCCGCTCATGGCGACCAGGACCCGCATCCGGCTCAGCTCCCCTGAGGCACGCGAGCCCCCGGCGGCGCTGGGCTCAGCCCCCCTGCGCCACTCCGGCCCGCCACCCGGCGGCCGGCGAGGCGCTCGACCCCGGCGATGATGACGGCCACGGCCTCGTCGACTTCGGCCTCGGTGGTGGGCCAGCCGACCGTCAGCCGCACCGACGAGCGGGCCAGGTCGAGCGGGAGTCCCATCGCCGAGAGCACGTGCGACGGCTCCATCGCGCCGGAGGCGCACGACGAGCCGGCCGAGGCGCAGACGCCGTCGCGGTCGAGGAGCAGCAGGAGCGCCTCGGCCTCCACCCCGGGGAAGGCCAGATGGCAGTTGTTGACCAGCTTCCCGGCGGATTCGCCGTTGAGGCGGACGGCGCCGTCGGGGAGGCCGGCGACGATCCCGGCCACCAGCCGGTCGCGCCGGGCGGCGACCCGGGGGGCCTCCGCCGCACGCCCGGCGACGGTGGCGGTGAGGGCGGCGGCCATGCCGACGATCCCGGCGACGTTGTGGGTGCCGGAGCGCAGGTCGCGCTCCTGGCCGCCGCCGTCGATGACCGGCACCAGCCGGGCGCCCGCCCGCACGACGAGGGCCCCGACGCCCTTGGGCCCGCCGAACTTGTGGGCCGAGACGGCGACGAGGGCGGCGCCGGCCGCCTCGGTGGCGACGTCGAGCCAGGCCGCGGCCTGCACGGCGTCAGTGTGGAGGACGGCCCGGGGCGCCCGCTCGGCCACCACGGCGGCCACCGCCGCCAGCGGCTGGACGGTGCCGACCTCGTTGTTGGCCAGCATGACCGAGACGACCGTGGTCCGGTCGTCGAGGGCGGCGGCGAGGGCGTCGAGGTCGACGACGCCGTCGTGGTCGACCCCGACCTTGGCCACCCGGAAACCGTCCCGTCCCAGCCGGTCGCAGCTGTGGAGGACGGCGTGGTGCTCGACCACGGTGGTCACGACGCCGTCGCCGAGTCCCCGGTCGCGAGCGGAGCGGGCGGCCCCCTTCAGGGCCAGGTTGTCGGCCTCGGTGCCGCCACCGGTGAAGACGATCTCGGCCGGCTTGGCCCCGAGCGCCGCCGCCACCTGCTCCCGGGCCTCCTCGACCGCCGTCTTGGCCGCCCGGGCGGCGGCGTGCTGGCCCGACGGGTTCCCGAAGGACCCCTGGAGGAAGGGCAGCATCGCCTCCAGCGCCTCCGGACGGAGCGGCGTGGTGGCGGCGTGATCGAGATAGGGCACGCCCCGATTCTACCGGCGGGCTTCCGGCCCCCTCCCCGACCCAAACTGGCGTTCCATTTCCGCTGTATCTCGGCAAATGAACGCCAGTTGCGCCGGGGCCGGCGGCGGCCCGGTTCTGGCGTTCGTTTTCCGCAGTATTCCGGTAGACGAACGCCGGTTCGGGGCGTCGGAGCGCGTTAGCGCTGGTCGACGACGGCGCCGTCGCGGCGGCGGCGCTCGGCGATCTGCTCCGGACGCTGCACGACGTACTGCGTGGCCGACAGGGTCAGGTCGAGCTCCCGGAACAGGGGCCCGAGCCGGTCGACCCCGGCCGGAGCAACGAAGACGATGAGCTCGTCGACACCGTCGACCCGGCGATACTCGGCCTGCCAGGCGGCGACGCCGGGATGCTCGTCGAGGACGTTGAGGGCGTCGACGTCGAGGGGGACGAGCACCTGCACCTCGTCGTCGTCTTCCTCGTCGTCGTCGGCCGGAGCCCGGCCGAACATGGAGCCGGGCGAGGCCGGCGCCGACTTCGCGGGCGCCGACGGCACCACGGCCGGCGCCGAGTCGGCCCACACCGGGCTGGGGCGCCGGGCGCTGGAGGCCGAGGACACCGACAGGCGCGGGCCCGTCCGCCCGCAGTTCTCACAGGTGACGTCCTCGAGGGTGCCGGACACACCCGTCCGCAACCGGGCGAAGACGGTGCCGTGCCAGGACAGCGAGGTCCAGGCGATCTCGCCGTCGGGGAGGGTCTCGAGCCATTCCAGGTCGGGGTAGGTGTGGAAGACCTTGCCGCCCCGGCACTCGCCCCACATCGCCCGCACCCCGGCCGGTGCCCAGGCCAGCACGACCTCCAAGCCGTGCTCCCCGACCTGCTGGCCGGCGACCCGCAGGGCGGTGCGGTCGGGATCGTCGAGGAGCGCGCCGAGGACGAGGAGCGTGCGGAGCCCCTCGATCCGGTGGTTCCCGGCCCGGAGGGCCTCGAGCGCCGCCCCGAGGGCGTCGGGCGGGCCGGCCAGCACGGTGGGGGCGGCGGCGGCGATCCGGTCGGCGGACACTCCGGGGCCGAAGTGGACTGCTGAAAGGCCGGCACTGCGTGCCCCGTCGACCAGCTGCCAGAACTCGAGCGACGGCCCGGGCGGCGTGACGTCGACGATGGCGTCGTCGCGGCTGAGCCCGGCCAGCTGCAGGACCCGCCGTCCCGCCTCGGACAGGCGCTCCACATCTTCCATCGAGTAGCCGACAGGGACGTCGCCGTCGAAGTGCCAGTGGACGGGCTTATAGGCGGGGTCGATCAGGTCGCGGTTGACCTGCGACACCTTGCCCCGGAGCTTGGCCCGGGTGATGGCGCTGATCAGGCGACGCTCGCCGAACCGGATGATGGCCCGCTCGGTGGGGCGGAGCACGAAGGCGATCGGCTCGGCCGTGACGTCGCTCCACCGGGTCGGTTCGAGCTTGGCCAGGTCGTCGAAGCCGCTGATGGTGCGGGGGGCGATCCCGGCGGAGTCGAACCGGCGCCGGTAGAAGGGGGAATACGGGTAGAGGTGGTGGGCGACGTACTCCCGCAGCTGCTCTTCCTGCTCCCGCTGACGGTTCTTCGGCTTCTCATGATCCCACTGCACGGAGGCAACGTTAGCGGGCACCGCCCTCACAGCGTCGGTCCGCCCCAGTCTTAACTGTCACACCGGCTGGGGATACTCCTGTCATGACGACACAGCTGCGACTGATCGACGGGGGCGACCGCCGGCCGTGGCGCCTCGATTCCCGCACCCGGGCCATCGGCCGCCGCGGCGTGGCCCTCGCCCGCCAGGAGCTGGAGCGGGCCCGCCCCTCCATCCCCGACCGCCCCCTCGAACAACGCCGCGCCGGCTGACCACGGCATTACTGTTCCGCCCGGCAGAGGCAGAGGGAGGCGCACCGATGGCCGGGTGGGGAGACGATCCGGAGCTCGAGGAGCTCCGGCGCCTGATCTACGAAGACGGGTGGGAGCCGGTCCGGGCGACGATCGGCACCGGCCCGCAGGCCGCCGACACGGTCGTCGTCCGCAAGGGCGACGAGAAGAAGTCGGTCACGTCCGACCACATCGCCTTCCACCGCTTCGTCGAAGGCCTGCGGGAAGACAACCCGAACCTCCCTCTCTGAACCGGTGGCTAGCGGGACGGGCGGTAGTCGCCGAACTCCTCCCGGAGGACGTCGCTCACCTCACCCAGCGTGGCCAGGCGCTTGAGGGACTCGCGCATCGGCACGAGGAGGTTCTGGGTGCCCCGGGCCGCGCCCCGGACGTCCTCCAGCGCCGCCTTCACGCCGGCGTCGTCGCGCCGGGCCCGCAGCTCGGCCAGCCGCTGGGCCTGGTTGCGCTCCAGGGCGGGGTCGATGGGGAAGATATCGCTCGGGACCGCCACGTCCTCGCTGTAGCGGTTCACGCTCACGATCACCTTGCGGCCCTCGTCGACGGCTTTCGTCCATTCGTAGGAGGCCCGCTCGATCTCGTCCTGGGGGAACCCGGCCTCGATGGCCGGCACCGAGCCGCCCAGCTCGTCGATCTTCTCGATGTAGCGCCAGGCGGCCGCCTCCACCTCGTCGGTCAGTGACTCGACGAAGTACGAGCCCCCGAGCGGGTCGGCCGTCTCCGTGACCCCCGATTCGAATCCGATGATCTGCTGGGTCCGCAGGGCGATCTTGGCTGCCCGCTCGGTCGGGAGGCCGAGGGCCTCGTCGAAGCTGTTGGTGTGCAACGACTGGGTGCCGCCGAACACCGCCGCCAGGGCCTGGAGCGTGACCCGGGCCACGTTGTTCTCCGGCTGCTGGGCGGTCAGTGTGGAGCCCCCCGTCTGGGTGTGGAACCGCAGCAGCTTGGACCGCTCGTCCTGAGCCCCGAAGCGCTCCGTCATGATCTTGAACCACATGCGCCGGGCGGCCCGGAACTTGGCCACCTCTTCGAAGAAGTCGTTGTGGGCGTTGAAGAAGAACGACAGCCGGGGGGCGAACTCGTCGACGGCGAGGCCGGCGTCGATGGCCGCCTGGACGTAGGCGATGGCGTTGGAGAGCGTGAAGGCGATCTCCTGGACGGCCGTCGAGCCCGCCTCCCGGATGTGGTAGCCGGAGATGGAGATCGTGTTCCACCGCGGGATGTTCTCCCGGCAGTAGGCGAAGATGTCGGTGATGATCCGCATCGACTGCCGGGGCGGGTAGATGTACGTCCCTCGGGCGATGTACTCCTTGAGCAGGTCGTTCTGGATCGTCCCGTTGATGGCGGTCGACGGCACGCCCTGCTTCTCGGCCACCAGTTCGTAGAGCAGCAGGAGGACGGCCGCCGTCGAGTTGATGGTCATCGACGTGCTGACCTCGGCCAGGGGCAGCCCGGCCAGGAGGCGTTCCATGTCCTCCAGCGAGTCGATGGCCACGCCGACCTTGCCGACCTCGCCCTCGGCCCGGGGGTGGTCGGAGTCGTAACCCATCTGGGTCGGCAGGTCGAAGGCGCACGACAGCCCGGTCTGGCCCGCCTTCAGGAGGTAGTGGAAACGCTGGTTCGTCTCGTCGGCGGTGCCGAACCCCGAGTACTGGCGCATCGTCCAGCGCCGCTTCCGGTACATCTCCTCGTACACGCCCCGGGTGTAGGGCGCCGACCCGGGCCGGCCGAGGCGCTCCTCGAGTCCCTCGGCGGGGTCGGCCGCGGTGTAGACGGGCCGGATCTCGATGCCGGAATCGGTCTGGTGTTCCTCCATGGACGAATCGTACGGGGGTACCGGGCCCGGCTCACAAAAACCGCGTCACAAAAAATCGGTTGCCCCGGCCGCTGCCCCCCGGCCTACGCTGCCCCCCGGTCCGGGCGCTGGGGAGAGAGCCCGACCGAGTCGGCATCGCCGCCCCCGTCATCCCACCGAACGGCTCGCGGCGCCTTCACGCGCCGCTGCTCCCGCCCCCTGAGCACGCCGCGACGTCTGGAGGACCCGACCATGAGCGAGACGATCGACATCCAGCCCTGGCCTGACCCGGTTATCGACACCCTCGGCCACGACCCGAGGGCCCCCTATCCCGAACGCTTCTGGCTGCCGACCCTCGGGCCGACCGCCCTGCTGCTGCTCCGGCACATCGCCGACCGGTTCGACCGCTGCCCCCAAGGTTTCACCCTCTGCCTGGCGGAGACGTCGCGGTGCCTCGGCCTCGGTGAACGCGACGGACGCAGTTCCCCGCTGGCCCGCAGCCTCGGCCGCCTGGTGCAGTTCGACCTGGCCGCCAACGACGGCGAGGGCGCGGCACTGGCCGTGCGCCGCCACGTGCCGCCGATCAACCGCCGCCACGTCCGCCGCCTCCCGCCGTCGCTGCAGGAGGAGCACGACGCCTGGGTCAGCGCCCGACTCACCGAACCCCCGCTGGCCGCCGCCCGCCGCAACGCCCGCCGGATGGCCCTCATCCTCCTCGGCCTGGGCGACAGCCGCCCCGAGTTGGAGCACCGCCTCGGAACCGCCGGGTTTCATCCGGCCCTGGC
>JAUZEY010000598.1 GCA_030838785.1 Actinomycetota bacterium
GCCAGGGCCACGACGCTCCCGATGAGGACGGGGTCGTAGCCCGCTACCCGCCGCCCGACCCGCCGCCGCACCCTTCGCCACCCGCCCCGCACCACGCGCCTCACCGGCGACCCGCCGCCCGGGCGACGGGCGCCGCCGACACCGCCGGCGGGCCGGGGACTGGCGCCCGCGAACCCGGGGCCGACGCCGGCGGAGCGGGGGACCGGCGGGGGACGCCGGTCAGGACCTCGAGGACCCGGCGGACGATGGGGGCGGCGACGGCCGAGCCGAATCCGGCCTCCTCCACGACGGCGACGACGGCGAACTGCGGGTCGTTGGCCGGCGCGACGGCGGCGAAGAGCGACGTGTCGGCCCTGCCCATCACCTGGGCGGTCCCGGTCTTGCCCTCGACCGGCACCCGGTCGAGCGGGAAGCCGGCGAAGGCGGCTGCCGCCGTGCCGTCCCGGCTGCCGACGGCCCCGACGAGTCCGGTGAGGACGGCCTGGCGGGCCCCCGGATCGATGCCCGCCGACGCCCGCCCGTCCCGGGCCGCGCCGGCCCCGGCCGGACCGGCCAGGACATGCGGGGTCGGGGGAACGAGGCCGGTGGCCAGGGCGGCGTAGGCGCCGGCCAGCTGGAGCGGGGTGACGAGGACATCGCCCTGGCCGATGGCCAGGTTGACGTTGTCGCCCGGGTACCAGCGGCCGTCGGGGACGGCGGCCGGCCGGCGATCGTGGGCTTCCCGGCGGGCGGCCGGCCCGGGCACCCGGCCCGCCGCCTCGGGGCCGATGTCGATCCCGGTCGGGCGGCCGAACCCGAGCCGGCCGGCGATGTCCTGGATGGGCCCGTCGGGCGCCGTGGCCGGCGGGCCGGTATAGAGCCGGTCGCCGAGCCCGTAGAAGTACACGTCGCTCGACACCGCCAGCGCCCGGGCCAGGTCGACCTTGCCGTGCGCCTTGCCCTGGGCGTTCTGCAGCACCCGCGTGCCCAAGCGGTAGGTGCCGCGGTCGTCGACCACGGTGGCCGGTGTGATGAGCCCGGCCCGCAATCCGGCCAGGGCGGTGATGGGCTTGAACGTCGAGCCCGGGGCGTAGAGCCCCTGGAGGGCCCGGTCGGTGAGCGGAGCGTGGGCGGCCGGGTCGTGGAGGGCGGCCCATGTGCCGGCCGGGATCCGGCCGGCCAGCGCCGCCGGGTCGAAGGTGGGCGCCGACGCCAGCGCCAGCACCGACCCGTCCCGGAGATCGAGGGCCACCACCGCCCCGCCCGGAGCGGCCGTGCCCGAGGCGCCGGATCCGCCGGCCCGGGCCCCCGCCATCCCCTCGGCCAGGGCCTGCTCCGCCGCGGTCTGCACGTCGAGATCGATGGTGAGCCCCACGTCGCGCCCGGGAACCGCCGCCCGGCCGTCCACCGTGCGGACGGGCCGCCCGGCGCTGTCGACCTCGATGCGGGTCTCGCCCGCCTGCCCGGCCAGCAACCCGTCGTAGGCGGCTTCGACGCCGCTGGCGCCGGTGCGGCCGGCTCGGCCCGGCGCGGCGGCGCCGCCCAGCGTGCCGAGGACATGGGCCGCCAGACGCTCGTGGGGGTAGCGGCGGACCGGATGGGGGTCGATCTCCACGCCGGGGAACTCCGCCTCCCGTTCCCGGAGGGCCACGACGACATCCTCCGGGGCGTCGTCGAGCAGCGTGACGGGCACGACCCGATCGGCGGCCGGATCGGCCACCCGGGATCTCAGCTCCGCCTCCGGCAGGCCGAGGACCGGGGCCAGCCGCTGGAGCAGCGCCGCCCGCCGCCCCGCCGCCACCCGCCGGTCGATCCGGATCCGCCACGCCGAGCCCGACTCGACCAGGACCCGCCCGGCCCGGTCGAGGATGCGGCCCCGGGGCGCCTCCACCGGAACCACCCGGAACCGGTTCGCTTCCGCCCGGGCGGCATAGGCCGGGCGCTCGGCCACCTGCAGGTGCACGAGTCGGGTCAGCAGCGTGAGGAAGCAGACGGCCGCCACGAGTCCCGTCACCCCCACCCGCCGGCGCCGCACCCGCCGCGACGCCACGACTCCCCCGGTGCGCCGTCGCATCCGCACGTTCACCGGGGCCGCCAGCCGGTGTGCGCCCCGCGGACGCCGTCGCTCGGCCGGCCGCCCGGCAGTCGGCGGACCGAGGCGAAGGCCGCCGGGCCGAGCGGGGCGGAGACGGCGGCGACGGCCGCGATCCGGACGAGACCGATAGCGCCGGGAAAGGGCAGCCCGCCCAGGGCGGTACCCGCCACCGCCGTGGCCAGGCGTCCGCCGCCGACGGCCAACCCGGTCAGGCCGATCGACCGCCGGCCGGCCGCCCGGCGGGCTGCGACCCGCCGGCGGACGCGGGCCGGCGCCGGCCCGTCGCCGTCGCCGTCGCCGGCGATGCCGTTGACCGGTGGCGGATGCCGGCGGCCGGTGCGGCAGGCGAAGCAGGTCGACGCCGGGCTGCAGAGGGCCGCGGCAGTGTGGGACGGGCGAGGCCGGCACCTCTGTCCGAGGACGTGCCCGACCAGGGTGAAGGCCAGCGCCGAGGTCCCGAGTGGAGTGGCGAGAAAGACGTCGGCGCCCAGGCCGGCGGCGAACCCGAAGCCGGCGCCGGCCCGGGGCCCCCGCCCGACCGCCACTGCCCCCACTGCGACCAGCAGGACATCGGGTGCCGACCCTCCCACCGCGAGATGCGGGGCCACGGCCGCCTGCAGCACGAGGCCGGTCAGGAAGACCGCACCCAGTGGGGCGACCCACCTGACCCGGACCAGCTGGTCGCGCAGGACCGACCCCACCAGGCGGGCCCCGGCCCCGCCGAGCGGTCCGACCCGCCCGGACACCGGCGCGCGCCCTACAGCCCCGAGGTCAGCGACAGGGCCCCGGCCCGGCCCGGGCCCTGGCTCGCTCCAGCGCCGCACGACCGCGGGGACGGTCACGGCTCCGGGTCCCAGCGGAGCACCTTCACCAGCTCGAGCCGGTCGGGTGGGGCGAACGGGTGAACGACGAAGTGACCCCGGCTCCCGACCACCCGGCCGACCGGGAGGCCGGCCGGGAAGCGGCTGTGGCGAAGCCCGGAGGTGACGGCGAGGGCGTCGCTTTCCACCACCGCGTTGGGATCGAGCAGGTCGAGGCGGAGCGTCGAGCCGCCCAGGCCCTGCGCGACCCCCGCCGTGCCACCCGCTCCGGGCGGCGGCTGCGCCGGGGAGCAGCGCACCCCTACCGCCGATGCCGCGTCGGTCAGGGGCAGCACGGTGCTCTGCCGTGGGCCCACGTCGGCGACGCGGCCGACGAGGCCGCCGGCGGCGACGACCGGCATCCCGGCCCGGATGCCGTCGGCGCCGCCCCGGTCGAGCACCAGCGTCCCCCCGGCCAGGCCGGCCCCGACCGAGACGACCCGCGCCGCCACCCCGTCATCCGCGGCCGGGCCGTCGAGGTGCAGGAGCGCCGCCAGCCGGGCGCTCTCCGCCGCCAGGGCGTCGGCCCGGGCGGCCTCCGACCGGGCGCGTTCGCCCTCGCGGGCGGCGTTGCTCTCCGACCGGGCGAGGTCCCCCGCCCCGCCGATCGCGCCCACCGCTCCTTCGAGCGGCCGGAACGCCTCCGCCCCCGCCGACTCGACCGGAACCAGCGCCGCCCGGGCCAGCGACCGCAGCGCCCCCTCCCCCGCCGCCGGCGGCCCGCCCGACCGCCCCAGCAGGATCAGGGTCAGCGCCGACGCCACCAGCACGGAGACCAGCGGGGGCCGGACGGCGCTCAGGCCCCGGCGGCTCACAGTTCGCTCGTGTCCACGAGGACGCCGCGGCAGGCGTCGAGATGGGCCAGACAGTGGCCGGCGCCCCGGGCCACGGCGTGGAGGGGGTTGCCGTTGATCATGATCGGCAGGCCCGTCTCGTCAGCCAGGCGCTGGTCGAGACCCCGGAGGAGCGCTCCCCCGCCGGTCAGGGCCACGCCGTGCTCCATGATGTCGGCGGCGAGCTCGGGAGGAGTGGCGTCGACCACCTCCTTCACGGCGTCGACGACCGCCGTCACCGGCCGCTCGAGGGCCTCCCGGATCTCGGCCGTCGACGTCATGATCGTGCGGGGCAGGCCCGTCACGAGGTCGCGGCCGCGGATCTCCGCCTCGTAGTCGTCGGGCCGGTCGTCACGGGTGGCCCGGGCCGCTTCCGGCCGGGCCGGGCCCGCCGAGCCGACCTGGATCTTCAGCTCCTCGGCGGTGCGCTCGCCCAGCGCCAGGCCGTGCTCCTTCTTCACCCAGTCGACGATCGCCTCGTCGAAATCCATCCCCCCGAGCCGCAGCGATCGCCGGGCGACGACCCCGCCCAGCGACAGGACGGCGACCTCCGTCCGCCCGCCGCCGAGGACCACGACCATGCTGCCCCGGGCGTCGTGGATCGGCAGGCCGACCCCGAGGGCGGCGGCGATGTGGGCCTCCACCAACTGGACCGGCCGGCGCCCGCCCGACTCCTCGGCCGCTTCCTGCACCGCCCGCTGCTCCACCGGGGAGAGGCCCGAGGGCACCACCATGAGCATCCTGGGCCGGGACCAGCGCCGGGGATGCACCTGGAGGAGCATGAAGCGCAGCATCCGGGTGCACACGTCGAGGTCGGCGATGACCCCCTGCTGCACCGGCCGGACGACCTCGATCGAGGCCGGCGTGCGGCCGAGCATGCGGCGGGCCTCACCCCCGACCGCCACCGGCCGCCCGTCGCCGGTCGTCAGCGCGACGAGCGACGGCTCCTCGAGCACGACCCCGCGCCCAGGGAGGAACACGGTGGTCGTGCTGGTTCCGAGATCGATGGCCGTATCGCGCCCTTCCATCAGCCTGCCTCCGCCCGAGGCGAAACCGAATAACACCTGCGAGATTACACAGGTGTCATTCGACCCTCAAGCGGACTGACGGAGCGTGGTCGCCGCCGTCGCGGAGGGTCAGGATCCGAAGAAGAGGCCGATCTCCCTGGCGGCCGACTCCGGGGAGTCAGAGCCGTGCACGAGGTTCTCGGTGAGCTCGATGGCGAGGTCGCCGCGGATGGTGCCGGGGGCGGCCTGCCGGGGATTCGTGGCGCCCATCAGCGTGCGCACCACCGAAAACGCCTCCGTGCCCTCCACCACCATCAGCACCGCCGGCCCCCGGGTGATGAAGGCGACGAGGTCGTCGTAGAACGGCTTGCCCTGGTGCTCGCCGTAATGCTGGCCGGCGATCTCCTTGCTGATCGTCTCCATGCGCACGGCGGCGATGCGGAGCCCCTTGCGCTCCAGCCGGGACACGATCTCTCCGACGAGGCGACGTTCGACGGCGTCGGGCTTGCAGATCACCAGGGTGCGGTCGGCAGTTGTCATGGGAGAAACGTTATTACGCCAAGGCCGACCGGGCCGCCCCCACCAGGTAGAGGGACCCGGCCACCACCACCTGGCCCTCGGGCGGGGTGACCACAAGCGCCCGGGCCACGGCCTCCTCCACGGTGGACAGCGCCTCGACCCGGTCCGGGTCGACCCCCAGCTCCAGGGCGGCGTCGGCGAGGTCGGCGGCCGGCATCGCCCGAGGGCTCGGCGGCGGGCAGGCGAAGACCCACTCCGCCTCCGTTGCCCCGAGGGCGGCCAGCATCACGGTGGCGTCCTTCTCCCGCATCAGACCGACGACGAGCGTCCGGGGGGCGGGGACGAACTCCTCCTCCAGCGCCAACACCAGGGCCTCCGCGCCGGCGGCGTTGTGAGCCCCGTCGAGGATCACCAACGGCCCGTGGCCGACGATCTCCAGGCGGCCCGGCGTCCGGAAGGTGGCCAGCGCCTCGGTCACGAGGTCGGGGGCGAACGGCTCGCCGAAGAAGGTCTCGGCGGTGGTGAGGGCGATGGCGGCGTTCGTAGCCTGGTAGGCGCCGTGGACCGGCAGGTACAGATCGGAGTACTCCGCCAGCGGCGTCCGCAGATCGATGGCCCGTCCGCCGTAGGCGGGATCGTTACGGAGCACGCCGAAGTCGACGTCGGGCCGCAGGACCCGGCCGGGATCGCGCTCGAGGAAGATGCCGTGCAGCCCGGGGTCGGGCTCGCCCAGCACGAGCGTCGCGCCCCGCTTGATGATGCCGGCCTTCTCGGTGGCGATCGTCTCCCGGCTCGAACCCAGGTACTCGACGTGGTCAATGGTGACGTTGGTGACCACCGCCACCTCGGCGTCGGCGGCGTTCGTGGCGTCCCACAGGCCTCCGAGCCCCACCTCGGAGACCCCGACCTGCACGCCGAGATCGCTGAACCAGTGATAGGCGGCGGCCGTGAGGATCTCGAACCAGGTCGGCAGGGCGGACGGGCCGTGCTGGTCGAGGAGGGCGGCCTCGGCCACGGCCACGATGCGGAGCTCCTCGGCCAGGGGGCCGTCGGCGATGGCCTCGCCGCCCCAGGTGAGCCGCTCGTTGATCCGCTCGAGGTGGGGGCTCGTGTAGGCCCCGACCGACAGGCCCCGGGCGGTGAGGAGGTGGGCGATCAGCCGGGTCGTCGACGTCTTTCCGTTGGTGCCGGTGACGTGGATCAAGGGGTAGTCGGCCTGGGGCCGGCCGAGGAGGTCGAGCAGGGGCCGGATGCGGTCGAGGCTCGGGGCCCGCAGCCGCCCGCCGGCCTCCAGGTTGGCGTGGGAATCGAGCCAGGCGAGGAGATCCCCGATCTCGACACTTCCCGGTTCGTGGAGAGGCGGCATCAACCGGGATCGTAGGGGTAGTTTGCGAAGCGATGGCCACCGAATGCGTCATCCGGCCCTGGGAGCGGCAACTGTTCGTCGGTTGCCGCCGGGCATGGGACCTCGGGGCCCATGAACGCCAGGCCCTCGAGCCCGCCGCGCCCTCCCAGGTCGTCGACCTCGACCAGGCAGTGAAGGACGCGCTGGCCGTCTACTACTTCCCGGGCATGTGGGACTGGAACCGGGCCATCGTCGCGCCGCTGGCCACCGAGGGCTTCACCAAAGCGATGCGGACCCAGCGCCAGGCCTACGAGACGGTCACCGGCGCCGGCCTCGACCAGGCGGCGCTGTCCCGCTGGGAGGCCGAGTCGGCCGCCGGGCAGCGGCTCCTCCCGGCCTACTACGCCTGGGCCGGCGTCATCGACGATTGGGCCGCCACCGTGCAGGTCGAAACGCTCTTCGATGTGATCGTCCCCGAACCCGGCGAGCCCGACACCGGTCTGCTCACGGCGGACGGGCGGGGCGTGCTCTACCGCCTGCGCATCGATCTCGTCGTGGTCGACGACGACGGCAAGTATTGGCTCATGGAGCACCGGCTCCGGCGGAACGGCTTCGCCGTTCTCGACGACCTCCTCCTCGACGACGTCGCGCTCACCCGGTCATGGGGCTGGGAGCTCGGCTTCCTGGCCAC
>JAUZEY010000599.1 GCA_030838785.1 Actinomycetota bacterium
CGACCACGCCGGGAGGACAGCGGTAGTTGACCTGCAGGTCGGAGGCCGCGGCGCCCGGGAAGTAGCGGTCGTAGTCGATGAGGAACCCGGGGTCGGCGCCGGCGTAGCCGTAGATGACCTGGTCGTCGTCGCCGACGCCGAAGACGTCGGCGGCGGGGCCGGCCACGAGGCGGATGAGGAGCAGGTGGGCCGGAGTGAGGTCCTGGAACTCGTCGACCAGCAGGGTGCGGGCCTCGGCCCGGACCTCGGCCCGGAGGTCGGGATCGCCGAGGAGCAGCTGAACCGCCAGGTAGATCTGCTCGTCGAAGTCGAGGCGGCCGGCGCCGTGGAGCACGTCGCGGTAGGCGGGGAAGGCGGCGGCGATGCCGGCGGCGTCGGGATGGAGGTCCTCCGCCTTTTCCGGCGGGACGAGGCCGAGGCGGATCGTGGCCAGGGCGTCGAGGTACGCCGCCAGCGGGTCGGTGCCGACCTTGCGGGTGGTCTTCACCAGCCCGGACAGCACCTCGCGGCAGAACGGCTCGTCGGCGATCCGCCAGTCACCCCTCCGGGAGCAGACGTTGAGCCCCAGTGAGTTGAGGGTGCGGATGGTGGGCCGGAACCCGGCCGTGCGCTCCCGGAGCTGCTCGGCGGCCAGCACGTTGTAGGCCACCGCCGTCACGAGGCCCGGCTCGTGGCCCCGGTCGAGGAGCAGGTGCCGGATCCGCTCGGTCAGCACCCGGGTCTTGCCCGAACCCGCCGGAGCGATGATCCGGGCCGGCCCCCCGGGATGGGCCACCGCCGCCAGCTGATCCGGCGCCAGCTCCGCCGTGGGCGGCGCATAGCGGGCCGGGGTGAGCAGGCCGGCATCGATGGAGTCCCGGTGCACGACCGCCACTGGTCGCGCCCCCGGCGCACCGACGGCCGCCGCACCGACGGCCGGCGCACCGACGGCCGGCGCACCGACGGCCGGCGCACCGACGGCCGCCGTATCGACGACCGGCGCCGTCCACGCCGCTCCAACCCGGCCGGTCGCGCCGTCCGACAGCTCGACCGGGCGGCGGGGGCCACCGTCGCACCAGGCGGGAGTGCCGTCGGGGAGGACGACGTCGGCCGGGCCGCCGAGGGTGGCGCCGATCCGGGAGGCCCGGACGCCGTGCCACCACACGGGCTCGCCCGCCTTGCGACCGTCGTAGGCGTTGGCCCACACGAGGAACTGCAGGCGTTCGCGCTCGAAGGTGAAGCCGGGGTCCAGATCGTAGGGCGGGCGGCGCTCGACCTCGGGCGCCCGGAGCGCGTCGACGGACACGGCCAGCTCGACCACGACGCGGCGGCGCTCGATCCACGCCTCGTGGAGCACGGCGGCCGTCGCCGCCGTGACCTGCGGCGAGCCGAGGACGGCCTCGTCGATCACGAGCCGCGGCGCGCCCTCGAACGGTGCGGGCACCGCCGTTCCGGGGATCACGACCAGCCCCCGGCCGAACTCCTCGGGGCCGGGAAAGGTCACCGGCCCGGCGCTCCGGCCCAGGGGCGGAAACGCGCGCCCTCAATCGTGCCGGAGTGGGCGGGGCGGCGGATCACCCCGCCGTCGAACGTCTTGGTCCCCATGGAAGCGACGCTACACGGACCGTCTGACAGTTCAGACGGGATTCCTGGCCGCCGGGCCGACTCAGGTCCGGGCCGGCGACCGCCCCGACGGGAGCTGGGAGCGGTGGTCGAGCACAACGTCGACCATGCCGTACTCCAGAGCCTCGGGAGCCGTGAACCACCGGTCGCGGTCGAAGTCCTCCACGATGCGGGCCTCGGGCTGGGATGTGTGGAAGGCGATCCGCTCCGCCATCAACCGGCGGAGGTAGGCGACGTGGTCGGCGTGGACGAGGATGTCGCTGGCCACGCCTGACATCTGGCCCAGGGGCTGGTGCATGAGGATCTGGCTGTGGCGCAGGGCGTAGCGCTTCCCCGCCGTGCCGGCCACGAGCAGGAACTGGCCCATGGAGGCGGCCAGGCCCATGGCCACCGTGGCCACGTCGCTGTCGAGGGACCGCATCGTGTCGTAGATGGCGAAACCGGCATCGACCGAGCCGCCCGGCGAATTGACGTACAGCGTGATGTCCCGGCCCGGATCGAGGGCGTCGAGGACCAGCAGCTGGGAGCACACGGTGTTGGCCAGGGCGTCGTCGATCTCGCCGCCCACGACGACGATGCGGGCGTCGAGCAGCCGGCCGGCAAGCTGGGCGGCCGACGCCGCGGCGGGAGTGGCAGAGCCGGGGACGAGTGGTTCGGAAGGGTCGGTCGCCATCGGGCCTCCTGTATGATGCAACCATTGGGTTGCACATCAGGGTAGCGGATGCGCAACCCGCAGGTTGCATGTCGGACGGGACGAACGTGTCGAGGAGGCTGGGGCGATGGCCGGAGACGGGATGGGGACCATGACCGACGAGGCTGAGTTGGGCTCCGTCCGCCGGAGCGTCGTGCTCCCGGCGCCGGTGGAAGCGGTGTGGGCGGCCATCACCGACTCCGGCCACCTGTCGGCCTGGCTCGGCGGCGAGGTGGAGCTCGACGCCTGCCCCGGCGGTCAGATCGTCGTCAGGGAGGACGGGCGCCTCCGCCGCGGCGTCGTCGTCGACGTCGAACCGTTGCGCCACCTGGAGATCCAGTGGCTTCCCGCCTCCCGCCGCGTCGGGTTCGTCTGGGGTTCCGACGACGAACCGGCCGGAACCGGGGGAAGGCTGGAGTTCCGGCTCGAGCCGGCGGAGG
>JAUZEY010000374.1 GCA_030838785.1 Actinomycetota bacterium
ACGTGTACACCGAAGCCCAGTGGGTGGCGGCCAAGGTGTTCGTGGAAGGGCTGAAACGGATCCAGGGGCCGATCAACCGCCAGTCGCTGACGGCGGCCCTCAACACCCTGAAGAACTTCCAGCCGGGCCTGGTGCCCAGCCTGAGCTACGGGCCCGGCAACCACGACCCGAACCGCTGCTTCTCCTGGATCAAGAACGACAAGGGCGCCTGGAAGACGTACGGCGCCCAGAAGTGCTTCTGATGGCGCACCTGGTCCTGGCGGCCTACCGGCCGGAGCTGATTCCGAGCTTCACCGTGATCGGGCTGGTGCTGGGCGGGGTCTACGCCCTGGCCGCGGTGGGGCTGGTGCTCATCTACCGGGTGTCGGGGGTGCTCAACTTCGCCCACGGCGCGGTGGCCATGTTCGCCACCTTCACCGCCTACGAGGTCTCGACGGTGCAGGGCCATCCGGGCTGGATGGGGGCGCTGGCGGCCATCGTGACCGGGGCCGCCCTCGGGTTCGTGATCGAGTGGCTCACGATCCGGCCGCTCACCGGGCGGCCGGCGCTGGTCAAGGTGGTGGTCACCATCGGGTGGCTGCTGGTGCTGCAGACGGCGGCCGGGCTCATCTGGGGCGCCACCGCCTACCACCGGCCGGTGAAGCTGGTCAGCGGGAGCGGCTTCCACCTCGTCGGCACCGACGTGACCGTCGGCTACGACCAGCTGACCACCGTGGTGGTGGCGCTGGTCTTCGCTCTCGCCGTCGCTGCGCTGCTCCGTTACACGACGCTGGGCAATGCCATGCGGGCCGTGGCCGACAACCCCGAGACGGCCCGGCTGTGGGGCATCAACGTGAACCGGGTGACGGCGGCGTCGTGGATGGTCGGGTCGGCCATGGCCGCCGTGGCCGGCGTCCTCATCACGCCGCTGATCGCCTTCGACACGTTCTCGCTGACGGTGGTGGTCATCAACGCCTTCGCCGCCGCGCTGTTCGGCCGGCTGTCGAGCCTGCCGCTGACGGTCATCGGCGGGTTCCTGCTCGGGATGGCCCAGACCTATCCCCGGATGTTCTCCGGCCTGTCGGGGACGGCCGACCTGGTCACCTTCGTGCTCGTGCTGGGGACCCTCGGCATCCTCTTCCGGCCCGGCCAACGAAAGGTGCGGGTCGTATGAGCCCGGGTCTGCGCCGTGGGTTCCTGGCCGTGGTGGCGCTGGTGGCCATCGTCTGGCCCGCCCTGCTGTCGGACTTCTCCCGGTCGCTGGCCACCGACGGGCTCATCTTCGGCCTGATCGTCCTGTCGCTGGTGCTGCTGACCGGCTTCGTGGGCCAGACGTCGTTCTGCCAGTACTCCTTCGCCGCCGTGGGAGCCTTCACCGTCGGCTCGCTGGTGGCCGGCCACCACTGGAGCTTCTGGCTCGCCATGCCCCTCGGGGTGACGGCCGCCGCCGTGGTCGGGGCGCTGGTTGCCATTCCGGCCCTGCGGCTCACCGGGCTGTTCCTCACGATCCTCACGGTGGCGGTGGCGCTCTTCTTCGACCGGTTCGTGCTCGCTCCGGGCACATGGGACAGCTACTCCGGCGGGCTCTCGCCCTGGGTCGTCGGCCGCCCCGCCTTCCTCGGCGTCAACCTCGACACGAGCTACCGCTTCTACCTCTTCGTGCTCGGCGCCTTCGCCCTCTGCTCGCTGCTGGTGTGGAACTTCCGCCGGGGCAAGACCGGCCGGGTGCTCCGGGCCATCCGCGACGCCGAGATCGCCGCCTCCACGCTCGGCATCAACCTCACGGCCTGGAAGCTGGCCGCCTTCGCCACCTCGGCCGGCCTGGCCGGTCTGGCCGGATCGCTGCTGGCCGTCTCGGTCGGCTCGGTCTCCACCGGCGGCTACGACTTCATCCACTCCCTCGGCGTCGCCGCCGTGGCCACGGTGATGGGGGTGAGCTCGGTCGCCTCGGCCGCCGCCGGCGGGCTGTTCCTGGTCTACGGCCCGGAGATCCTCCGCCGCCTCCACGTGTCGCCCCAGTGGTTCAACCTCGTCACCGGCGCCCTGCTCATCGTCCAGCTGATCGTCACGCCCGACGGGATGGTCACCGACGTCCAGCACAAGCTGCAGCACCTGCTCCAGCACCGGGCGGCCCGTCGGCCGGCCCGGGCGGGCGAGGTCGACCTCGCGGTGGCCGAGACGCCCGCCGGCGCCCGCGGCGAGGCCGCCGCCACACGTCCCGTCCGGACGGGAGGCGCCCAATGACCCGGACCACGGCCAGCATGCCTCAGGGGAGGCTGATAAAGCCCCCGAGCCTCCTCGAGGTCGAGCACATCACCGTTCGCTTCGGCGGGGTGCGGGCCCTCGACGACGCCTCGCTGCGGGTCAACACCGGCGAGATCGTCGGGTTGATCGGGCCCAACGGCGCAGGGAAGACCACGTTCTTCAACTGCGTGAGCGGTGTCCTGAAACCCGACAGCGGTCGCGTCGTCTTCGACGGCCACGAACTCGGCGACCTCCCGCCGCACCGCCGGTCCCGCCTCGGGCTGGCCCGCACGTTCCAGAACCTCCAGCTGTTCTCCGGGTTGACGGCGCTGGAGAACCTCATGGTGGCGGTCGACGCCCGTTCCCAGCGTGGCATGCTGGCCGACGCCTTCCGGACGCCGCTGGCCCGCCTGGAGGAGCGCAAGGCCGAGGAGCGGGCCCGGGCCGTGCTCCATTTCCTGCACCTCTCCGACCGGGCCGACACGCTGGCCGGCGATCTCCCCGTCGGACTGCAACGCCGGCTGGATCTCGGACGGGCGCTCGTCGGCCGGCCCCGGGTGCTCCTCCTCGACGAGCCGGCCGCCGGTCTCGACACCCGGGAGACGGCGGAGCTGGCCGAGCTGCTGCTGCGGGTCCGCGACCGGTTCAACGTCACCATGCTGCTCGTCGACCACGACATGGCTCTGGTGATGCGGGTCTGCGACCACATCTACGTCCTCGACTTCGGCGAGATGCTGACCCAGGGCCCGCCGGCCCAGATCCGCCAGGACGAGACGGTGATCCGGGCCTACCTCGGAGAGGCGGTGGTGTGATGGCTCCTCTGCTGGAGGTCACCGGGCTGCGGGCCGGCTACGGCCGCCTGCCGGTCATCTTCGGGATCGAGCTGACGGTCGGGGAGGGCGAGATCGTCGCCCTCCTGGGCCTGAACGGAGCCGGCAAGACGACGACGCTGCGGGCCATCTCGGGGATGATCCCGGTCATGGCCGGCTCCGTCCGCTTCGGCGGGGAGGACGTCACCGGCCAGCCCGCCGAGCGCATCACCCGCCGGGGTCTCCTCCACGTGCCCGAGGGTCGGGGCATCTTCCCCAACCTCAGGGTCGACGAGTCGCTCCGCCTGTCGGCCGCCCTGGCCAAGCTCGACGCCGCCGAGGCGGGACGGCGGGTCGACGAGGCGTTCGCCACCTTCCCGTCGCTGGAGCGCCGCCGGTCGCAGGCGGCCGGAACGTTGTCGGGCGGCGAGCAGCAGATGCTGGCCCTGGCCCGGGCGCTCATCTGGAAGCCCCGGCTGCTCATGGTCGACGAGATGTCGCAGGGTCTCGCCCCCGCCATCGTCGACCGGCTGTTCGAGATCGTGGGCGCCTTCCGCGACAACGGAACGGCGCTCCTCCTGGTGGAGCAGTTCGTGACCCGGGCCCTGGCCGTGGCCGACCGGGCCTACGTGGTGGAGAAAGGCGAGATCGGCTACTCCGGTACGGCGGCGGCGCTGGCCGCCGACGAGGAGTTCGTCCGCAGCTCCTATCTCGGCGACACCTCGGAGCCGGCTCCCGTCGGAGCGGCGACGACCGCCGGGGCGCCCGCCCCGCGGGTGCGCAGCCGGGACCTGATGACCGACGTGAACGTGTCGCTGCCACCGGCGCTGTTGCGGGGCCTCGAGGAACGGGCCGAACGCGACGGGCTCGACATCGACGAGTTCATCCGACAGGCTCTCGAGGGGACCCAGGAACGGGCGCCGAAGGAGGGGTCGTGACCGAGCGCCGCAGCCAGGCCGAGGGCCAGGGCGGCCCGAGCCGCCCGGCGGCTCGTCGGCGGCGGGTGCAGGCGGGCCTGGCGGCCCTGCTCGTGGCCCCCACGGTGCTCGTCTTCGCGGGCCGCGGCGGGGCTGCCGCCGAGCTCGGCAACTACAACGGCACGGTCAGCGCCACCGCCGTCCACGCCCAGGCCGGGTCGAGCGCCTTCCCCAACTTCGCCACCGGCGCCGTCGACAACCACTACCCCCTGGCCGCCGCCCGGCTCGACAGCTCGCCCAACGCCCAGGCCTACTCCAGCCCTCTCGACACGGGCCCCCTCGGCCAGACGGTCGCCGCCAGCGGCCAGCAGAACCAGCCCCAGTACGCCGACACCCGCTGCCCACCCCAGTGCGACGACAAGCCGGTGACCATCGGTGGCCAGCCTGGCCCGTTCGCCTCGTCCCAGACGACCGACCACAAGGCGATCGCCACGGCCCAGTCCGGCGGCGTCGCTCTCGGCGGCGGCGCCCCCGCGCCGCCCGGCGGCGGCGGCGCCCCCGCCCTCCCGTCCTTCCCGCCCAAGACCGCCGATCCCGCGCCGATCGGTGCTCCGGGCGAATCCTCGACGCCAATGTTGTCGTTCCCCGCTCTCGATGCCGGACGGGTGGCAGCGTTGCGGGCGGCGCTGGTGGACTGGCGGGCCCGGTTCCTCACCGCCGACGATGCCCGGCGCTATGCCATGCCGGCCGCCGACACGCCTGACGGCATCGCCGGTGACACGGCTCGGAGCGAGAGCCGCCTCGACGGCTCGACTCTGGTGCTCGACGGCACCAGCTCGGTCGGCCGGCTCGTCCTCGGCGGGGGCGCCCTCGTGCTGCAGAACGTCAACGTCCGGGCCAACGTGACCAACGACGGGACGCCGAAGAAGACCGTCACCGTCAACGTCGGGGCGGCCGAGGTGGGCGGCACCCCCGTGACCATCGGCGCCGACGGCGTATCGGTCAACGGCCAGGTCGTGCCCGGGTTGGCCGGCGCCGGCGCCCAGGCCAGCGCCGCCCTCAACCAGGCCCTCGGCCAGGCCGGCGTCGAAGTCCGCTCCCTGGCGCCTTCGCTGCAGCAGACCGATCACCAGCTCACCCTCGACGCCGTCGGCGTACTGATCCGCCTGGCTCCGGCGTCGCCTGCCCCCGGCGTCCCGGCCCAGTTCACGGCCCTGGCCGTGGGCGAGGTCTTCGCCGACTCGCTGGCCGTGCCCGGCGACGCCGGCGGCGAGCTCGACGACGGCCTCCCCGGCGACATCGGTGGCGACACCGGCTCGCTGCCCTCGCCGCCGTCCGATGCCGGGGCGACCGCCGGTCCCGCCGACCTGTCCCGTGGCCCGGGCGCCGTCGCTGCCGCCGGCCCCGCCTTCGCCTCCGACGCCGGCTCGTTCGGAACCGGTTCGTCCGGCCCGTCCGGCGCCTCTGGTCTCGGCGCCTCCGGTTCGGCGCTCGGCTCCGGCGGGAGCTCGACGTCGGCTGGGCGGTCGAGCCGCCTGGCGTCACCGGCCGCCTCGCGCCGGCTCGTCGGCCGCCACAAGCCCACCTCGCTGCTCCTGCTCTACCTCATCTGGCAGTCGCTGGTGATCGGCACGGTGGCCAGCCTCTACCTGTGGCGGAGGGCGGCGGCATGAGCAGCCTGAAGGATCGTGTCCTGGGGACGGGCGACGGCGTCCGGGTCCGCTGCGAGTTCGACGACTGGGAGTTCTCCCCCCGCTTCACCGACGGCGTCTGCCCCCTGTGCGGCTGGCGCCCCGAGGGGATCGTCGAGGAGACGCCGCTCGTCCAGCGGATGGACTGGTTCATGGTGATGCTGGTCGCAGTCGTGATCGTCTCGATCGTGATGGGCATCCTCGTCATCCACGCCTACGCCCAGGCCTAGACCGGGAACGCGGGGAGCCGGTGGCGCCAGGAGAAGAGTGGACGCCCCGCCCGGGCGAACCGGCCCGGGCGACACCGATCCCCCGTCCCGCATGGCTGAAGATCACCGCCCCTCTGGCGGTAGCCGGCATCGTGGCCTGGCCGATCCTGGCCATGCTCGGTCTGCTCGGCGCCGTCCCGGCCGTCACCGTCGTCGACGTCGGGATCGTCACCGCCGCTCTGGCCTACATCTCCATCCGCCGCATCAAGCTCGACCGGGCCCTCGCCGAGCGCCGAGCCGACGACCCATCCGCCGACCACTGACGAGCCCGGCCCGCAATCGCGTCACGCCGACCGGTGACGTCGTGGCGATTCCCCTGCGGGGGGCGTGGACCGGGAATCGGGGGATTCTCCATCGCGGCCCTGACATCGTCCGCTTCCACGCCAGTGACCTGTGGATCACCTGCGCCCTGGAGTTCAAGGGGCGTCACCAGGAGCAGTGGCAGCCGCACCACTACACATTCCTGTTCTTCCACGACGAGGCGGTCTCGTTGGCGGCCGGGCACCGGCCGTGCGGGGAGTGCCGGCGGGGCGCCTACGACGCCTACCGTGCCGCCTGGGCCGCGGGCTTGGGCGTCGAAGTGCCGGCGGCCAAGGAGATGAACCGACGGCTGCACCAGGAGCGGATCGTGCCCGGGACGCACCGGCGCCGGCTGCACGAGATGGCCTGGGCCGATCTCCCGGACGGCACCTTCGTCCTGCTCGAGGGAACCCCGGCCGTCGTCGTCGACGACGGCCTCGCCGAGTGGACTCACGATGGCTACGGGCCCTTCGTTTCCCGGCCCCGGGCGGGCGTCGCCACGGTGGTCACTCCGCCGTCCACGGTCGCCGTCCTGCGGGCGGGGTACCCGGTGCAGATCGACGGGACGGCGCGCTGAGCTGGGTCACCAAGCGCAACCTGTCGCGGCACCCGGCCGGAAACGGCCGGTTCCCGCAACGTGTTGCGCTTCCGGTCATGTCTCGGCGGGCCGAGATCGAAAGTGGTCGACGAGGCGGTGGCTGATGTTGCCGAGGGCCTGGAGCTGGTTGGCGTCGAGCTGGTCGAAGAGGTGGTGGCGGACGCCCTCGACGTGGATCGGCGCGGCGGCCTCCAGGGCGGCCAGGCCGGCGTCGGTGAGGACGGCCACCGCCCCCCGCCGGTCGGCCGGCACCGCCTCCCGCCGGACCCAGCCGCGCTCCTCCAGCCGGCTCACGGCGTGGGACAGGCGGCTGCGGGAGGAGTGGCACCGCTCGGCCAGGTCGCTCATGCGCATCGTCCGCTCCGGCGCCTCCGACAGGCGGACCAGAATCTCGTAGTAGGCATGGGGGATCCCGGCTCCCGCCTGGAGCTCCCGGTCGAGGCGGTCCATGAGCAGGTGGGTGGCGGCCAGGAAGGCCCGCCACGTGTCCTGCTCGTCGTCGTCGAGCCACCGTGTCGCCATCGCCGGGGACTCTAGTGGAATAGTTGAGCGTTCAACCGAGTTGTCCAGGACGAATGACAAAGGAGGGGTGCCGATGCCCATCACCCGTCTCAACCACGCCGTCCTTTACGTGCGCGACGTCGAGCGCAGCGTCGCCTTCTACCGCGACGTCCTCGGTTTCCGGGTGCTCAACGTGCTGCCCGACGGGTCCCGGGGCGCCGCCTTCCTCCAGGCTCCGGGATCGACCAACGACCACGACCTCGGGCTCTTCGAGATCGGCTCGACCGCCGACGCCTCACCGGCGGGCCGGGGTGGGGCGGTGGGCCTGTACCACCTCGCCTGGGAAGTCGACACGCTGGCCGAGCTGGAGCGTCTGGCCGACAAGCTGTCGGCGGCCGGCGCCCTGGTCGGCGCCAGTGACCACGGCACGACCAAGAGCCTCTACGCCAAGGACCCCGATGGCCTGGAGTTCGAGGTCGCCTGGATCGTGCCCGCCGACCGGATCGACGAGGGGGCGGTCGAGGACCGCCAGCGGATCGGGCGGCTCGACCTTCCCCGGGAGTTGGCCCGCTACGGCGCCGAGACCAGAGGCGGGGTCGGCATCTCCCACTGAAGGGCGGGAATGACGGCGATACCACCCTCCTCCGGAGGCCGGCAGAGGTCGCTCACCGACATGACGGCGATCCGGGACGCCCACCGGCCCAGGTCCTCGAGCACGGCCAGGGCGACGGTGGCCAGGAGGTCGCCGGCGGCGGTGGCGGGCAACGGAAGACCGGACCCGTCGCCGTCCTCCACGCCGAGAATGATCGAGGCGTTCGGGCGGAGCCGGCCGGCGACGGCCGCCAGCGTGTCGATGCGGCAGACCAGGTCCGGGGCGGCGATACGGCCGCGACCGCCGGTGATGGTCGAGCCGCAGGGAAGCTGCACATAACAGTCGAAGAGGACGGCGGGGTTTTCCCCGGCGTCCTCCGTCGTCTGCCAGACGACGACCTCGAAGCCGGCCCGCCCCACGGCGGTGGCCGCGGCGCCGAGGTGCTCCGGAGTACCGGTGACGAGGGCGAGAGGCATGGCGTTCAACCGGCCGTCGCGCCGACTGGGTGCCGGCCCACCTTGGGCGGGCCGGCGTCGAGGCGGCGCCAGACGTGGTCGGCGATGCGGGCCAGGGCCAGCAGCTGGGCCCGCTCCCGCTCCCGGAACTCGTTGCCCGTCCGCCCGACCAGCAGGACGGCCCCCCGGGTGGCCAGGGGAGCGGCGGCCAGGTCGTCGGGCCCGGACAGGCCCGAGGCGACGGCCGGCGACGAGGCGGCCCCCTGGGCCAGGGCGACCAGGTAGTTGTCGGCCGGCGGGTTGCCGTACGACGCCAGAACCCGGTCCTTGTCCATCACCGCCACCCAGTCGGCCTGGAAGGCGGAGCCGGCATAGGTGGCCAGGGCGGTCTGGAGGGCGGCGGGGTCGTCGGCCTCGCAGACGACGGCCACCGAGATCAGGGCGTCGAGCCGCGGATCGGGGAAGTGGGTGACGACGGTCACGTGCTCGACGCGGCACCCGTCGACCTCTTCGACCTCGCGGACAACGAGGGGGAGGAGCTCGGCGTCGGGCAGCATCACACCGAACTCGTCGATCGCCACGCCTTCGTTCCGCTCGAGGACGTCGATGCCGACGATGTCCCCCCGCACCGCACCGATGCGGGAGGCGACGGCGCCGAGGGCCCCGGGCCGGTCCGGCAGCCAGACACGCAGGAGCACGCAGGCCGCCTGTGGGGAAGTACCCGGCATTGTCATCAACCCTGATGGTCGGCGTGCAACGTTCCGCCTTCGTCACCGGCTTGTGAACATCCAGTGAAACGGGCCTGGTCAGGCCCCTCGCGGGGTTTTCCTCGGGCGAGGGCAGGTGGAGCCCCCGGGTATCCCCGACATCACCTCCCGGCCGTGATATTCGTACCTGGTGGCGGACGACGGGGAGGGGCGAACTTCGGGCGCGCCGGCGCGCACCATCCGGTCTCCCGACGACGCCGAGCAGGTGGCGGCGGAGTGGATGCGCCACCTCGGCTTCGGCGACGCGTGCTGCACCGGCGCCGGCACCGACGGCGGTGTCGACGTCCGCAGCCGGGAGGCGGTGGCCCAGGTGAAGGCCCAACTCACCCCGGTCGGCCGCCCCGAGCTCCAGGCCCTCTACGGCGTGGCCCGCAGCGAGGGGCGCCTGCCCCTGTTCTTCAGCCTCATGAGCTACACCGCCGCCGCCCGGGGCTGGGCGGACGAGGTCGGGATGGCCCTGTTCCGCTTCGACCACGCGGGCGTGGTGGAGGCGGTCAATTCGGCCGCCGAGACGCTGGTCGCCGCCGCCGGCGGCCCCGCCGTCCTCCTGCCCCCGGCCTGGCCGGTGCGGCTGTCCGACCGGGCCGGGCGGGCGGCCGTCGCCCGGGAGCGTCGGGGGCTCCTCTTCGTCGAGCGGGTCACGCTGGTGGGCCTCGGGTGGATCTGGGTCCAGCTCGTGCGCCTCGACTACACCGTCGCCACCCGCCGGGCCGTCGCCCACCGGTCCACCACCCTGGCCTTCGACCTCGTGAGCGGGGCGCCCTTCCCCGGGCCCCCGGTCGAGCTCGCTATCGCCGCCCCGGCGGGGTCTGTGGGGGGTCGGGAGACGGTTGGCGGGAACGGCCCGCTGCCCGCCACCATTGAGACAGCGGCCGTTCTCCGGCAAATCACCGACCCGTGTGAGAAGCTGGAGGCGGTCACCCGGCCGGCCGTCGTCGAACGGCACCGGGCGGCGCTGCAACATCTCGGCGTGCCGCCGGAGGCGCTCACCGTCTCGCCTTCAGCTGGCGAGCGGGTGCTCGCCCCGGTGTTCGTGGGGTTGCTGGAGCACCGCCTGGATTCGCGGGTCGTGGTGTGCAGTGGGGTCACCGGCGCGTCGCTAACGGATCTGGCCAGCCATCTGACCAGCCGATTGCCAGGTGCGCTGGAAGAGATCGTGAGCCGGGTTCGGCGCCTGTAGGGGCGGGTTTTGGCCGCCGCGCCTTTAGGCTGCTGGCGAAAGGAGAAGCATGGCGACACAACGCACGAGCTTCACGAAGCTCCAACGGGACCGAGCGAAGAAGGCGAAGGCCGCCGCGAAGCGCGAGAAGCGCCTGGAGCGTTCCGCCGAGGCCCGGAATCCCACCGCCGACGACGTCGAGGTGACCACCGAGCCCGGCGAGGGTCCCATCTCGGCCGCAGAACTGCTCCACGAGATCGAGGTCACGCACCAGCGCTACGAAGCGAAGCTGATGACCTACGAGGAGTTCGAGGAGAAGAAGGCGGAGCTGCTCGGCCGGCTCCCGATCGACTGATCGATAGTTTTCGGCTGGTGCCGTGGGGGTGGGCCCCACGGCCTCAGCGTTCGGCGCCCTCGGAGACGACGAAGAACAGCGCTCCGAGCGGGTCCCGCAGCACCGCCAGGCGGCGACCGGCAGCGTCGTGGGGCGCCTCGCAGATCTCGCCACCGAGGCCGTCGGCCAGCGTGGCGGCCGCATCGCAGTCGCCCACGGCGAAGTAGGGCATCCAGTAGGACGGGGTCTCGCCGTCGGCCGCCCCCAACTCGACCATCCCCGCCACCGGCTGCTCGTCGAGCAGGCAGGTGATGAAGGTCTCGGCTCCGGCTTGGACCGACTGCACCTCCCAGCCGAAGACCGCCTCGTAGAAGCCGGCTGCCGACGCCCGGGACCGGGTGCGCAGCTCGGCCCAGGTCAGCGAACCGGGCTCGCCCATCGCCTCCGCTCCCGGGTGCGCGCCGGCCTGCCACAGGCCGAACTGGGCGCCGGTGCCGTCGGCCACCATGGCCATCCGGCCCAGATCGCCGACGTCGAAGGCCGGGGCGAGGATCTCACCGCCGGTGGAATGGATCGCATTCAGCGAGCGGGTGATGTCGTCGGTGGCGAGGTAGATGAGCCACCGGGAGGCCGCCCCGGCCTCGGCCGCCTCGGGCGGCAGCGGCAGGACTCCGGCGACCTCGCGCCCGTCGCAGTCGACGGTGTCGAAACCGCCGTCCCCCGGCGGGGCCGACCAGCCGAACAGCCCGGCGTAGAACGGGCCGGTGCGGCCCGCGTCGGGGGTGACGAGGACCACCCAGCACGGGGTGCCCGGGCGGTGGAGGACAGATTCGTCGGCCATGGGCGGAGCCTCCCCGGTGCGGCCAGCCGGCGCAATAGGTGTGGCTTGTGCCTAGGGCAGGAGCCGGAGGGTGACGAGTTCGAAGGGTCGCACGGTCAGCATGATGCCGGCCTCCTCGTCGACCTCGACCGGCTCACCGTCGCGCTCGAGCAGGTCGGTGCGGACCGCGCCGGTGCAGGGCACGCCGGGCCGGAGCTGGAACCGCCGGCGCCCGCCGAGCGCCTCGTAGCCCCGCACGATCACGCCTCGGCCGTCGTCGGCGGCCTTCACGGTCTCGACCACGAAGCCGGGGTCGGAGACCGCCATCACGGCGTGCTCCGGAGGACGGGTGGCCGCCCCGCCGGCGCCGTCCCCCGGCCCTGCCGACCGGACGGCCAACGGGGCGCCCAGGGCGTAGCCGGCGGCGATGACCGGGCCCAGGTCCCCGTCGTGGGCGAGGAGGGCGTAGGTGAAGCGGTGCCGCCCCCGGTCGCAGAGCGGGTCGGGGGCGGTCGGCGCCCGGAGCAGCGAGAGCCGCAGGGTATGGCCAGCGACGTCGTAGCCGTACTTGCAGTCGTTGAGGAGTGCGACGCCATAGCCGGCCTCCGACAGGTCGGCCCAGCGCTGGGCGCAGACCTCGAACCGGGCCTGCTCGAAGGCGGTGTTGGCGTGGGTCGGCCGGGCCAGGTGGCCGAACTGGATCTCGAAGCGGGCGGCGG
>JAUZEY010000074.1 GCA_030838785.1 Actinomycetota bacterium
GGGGTCGTACATCCGCTTCCCTCCTGTTGGTCCGCCGGCTCACCTGGCGACCTGAAAACCATCTATAGCGGCTCTCGACAGACCGTGGGATCTTTGGGATGTTCTTCCAGGAACCCAAGCCCCACAACGAGATCGCGGGCGGGGGTTACAGCGCGGCCTTCAGGACGGCCGGGGCTACGCCTGCTTCGGCAGCAGCACTTCGACGGAGTCGCCGTTGCGGCGAACCTGGAGACGGGCCAGCGGCGGCGGCGCCGTCTCGAGCTGGTGGAAGAGCAGCCGGCCCTCGGCCGAGAAGGCGGTGCGGTGACAGGGACAGTCGAGCCGCTCCGCCGCCTCGTTGAGCCGGAGGAGGCAGCCCTGATGGGAGCAGGCGCCGGAGACCGCGACGAGGTCGCCGGCCCGCTCGGTGACGAAACCCACGACGCCCGGAGTGGCGAAGGGGACGGTCCGGCCCGCCACCTCGCCGGTGTCGGCCACGCGGACCCAGGCGCCACCGGCCGGTTCCAGCGTCCCCTGCGCCGCCGGAGTGGGGGACGGCGGCTCGTTTTGGACGAGGGCCCGGTCGACGACAGCTCCGGCGACGCCGGCCGCCACCGCTCCCGCCCCGGCTCCGGCCACGGTCAGGAACGTCCGCCGTCCGACCCGGGCCGGAGGCGCTTCGCCGTCGAGTTCGCCCAGCCTGCGCCGCAGCCCGTCGACGAACTCCGGGCTCGGCAGGTCGGCGGCGGGCTGGGCCGCCCGGAGCTCGATGGCGGCCCGCAGGGCGGCGGCCTCCTCGTCGTCGACGGGACCGGCGGGGATGGGGTCGTGGTCCGCCACCGCCTCGGAGGGGCGGCGCCGCTGGCGACGGAGCGGGCTCATGACTCATCCTCTCGCACCTGGGCCGCCATCCGGAGCGCCCGGTGCTGGAGCACCTTGGCGTTCCCGACGGTGATCCCCATGGCCTCGGCGCTGTCCCGCAGCGATTGCCGTTCCAGGAACCGGAGCTCCAGGATCCGCCGGGAACGGGCCGGCAGCACGGCCAGGATGCGCTGGGCCCGGCGGGCGGCGTAGCCGTCGGCCGGCGGCTGCTCGAAGAACTCCCCGGCGGCGTCGGGATCGATGGTCGTGATCTCCCGCCCCAGGCGGCGGCGCCAGAACGAGGCCAGCACCGTATGGGCCGTCCGGGCCAGATAGGCCCGCACCTCGCCCCGGGACGCCTCCAGGCGCAGGGGCCCGTAGGCGGCCAGGAACACCTCGGTCGTGAGGTCCTCGGCATCGGGCCGGTTGCCGACCTTGGAGTAGAGGAGCCGGTAGAGGCGGACGACGTTGTCGGCGTAGAGCTCCTCCCAGTCGCCGTAGGCGTCACCGGCCCGCACGACGTGGAGCGGCCGGCCGTCCGGACCCGGACGATCCTTCTCCGCTCGCTCCCCTTCGCGCTCCACCACCCACGTCTCCTCGCTCTCACGAGGACAATACGGGCCGGGGTTACACCCCCGGCGTCAACGTCAGCCGGCGAGGCCGGCGACGGCGGTCACGATGCCGGCGACGACGAGGAGCCAGGCGGCGGCGTGGCGGGCGGTCGAGGTGTAACAGCGGGCGTGGCGGCCGTCGGCGGTGGTGACCAGACGGAGTTCGACCACCGGCCCCGGGCCGCGGCGGTACCAGCCCTGGGCGACGACGTCCTGGCCGATGAAGGCGTTGGCCCGGAAGAGGCCGAACAGCGAGGCCAGGAACGGGACCGGTTGCCGGTACTGGAGCGGCACGAAGCCCGATGCGTCCTGGACGACGAGGTCGGGGGAGAGCACGTAGCCGGGGAAGCCCCGCCCGATGATCCGACCGTGGATCTCGACCGGGATGCCGCCCATCGGTGAGGCGTCGAGGCGTTCGAGCAGGCTCGTGACGTCATCGACCGGGTCGGCGCCGGCCGGGTAGCGCAGGTGCTGCTTGGCCACGAAGCACGCCCCTCCGGCGGCCAGGGCGACGCCGATCGAGAGCGCCGAACCGGTGAAGGCGCCGAAGGCGACCAGGGGCGCCAGGATGGCGTAGGGGGCGACGCCGATCACGACTTCCCGGCCGAAGCGGGCCCGGGCGTCGCGGATCTGGCCCTGGTCGAGCCCGGCCATCCCCCGCAGCACGCTGTACCGGCGGGGGGCGCCGGGCAGGCCCGACTCCTCCAGAGCCCGGATCCGGTTGACCACGAGCGGGTGCGAGGAGAGCTTCTCCAGCACCGGGGCCCAGGGGTTGACGCTGTCCCACCGCATGGCGGCCACCGCCCGGCCGGGGTCGACGCCCTGGTCGAAGGCATAGGACATGGCCTCGGCGGCCGACGGCTCGAAGATGCCCATGGCCCGCATCGACCGGGCCCGGCGCATGCGGGCCTCGAGGCGGCGGGCGGCCTTCTTGCCGTCCTTGCCGGCGGCGACGAGGGCGGCGACCTCCTCCTTGTGCTCGGCGCCGGCCTGGCCCATGCCGTAGGCGATCTTGACCAACGCCGAGGCGAGGGCGTCACCGTCGCCGGTGCACTGGCAGGAGTAGTGGTCGGCGGCGTACTCCCGGGCCCGGGAGAGCGACAGGAGCACGAACTGCGACGCCAGGTAGGCGAGATAGGTGCCGAGCGCCACGGCCCGGGCCTCGGCCCGGTTGTTGGCCCGGGCCGACAGGTAGACGAGGTACAGGGTCATCGGGATGACGGCGGCGACCGTCATCACGGCGAAGTCCCAGTTCTTGACGTGGCCGACCTCGTGGGTGATGACGGCGTCGAGCTCCCGTTCGTCGAGCCGCTCGAGGAGGCCCCGGGTGACCCACATGCGGGCGTCGCGGGGCGTGCGGCCGAACGTGAAGGCGTTGGGAGTGCCGTCGTCGACGATGCCGAGGCGGACGAGCGGGATACCGGCCTCCCGGCAGCGGCGGGCCACGATCTCGCCGACGGGATGGTCGGTTTCGTACCGTTCGCCGTTGTCGGGGACGGGCACCGCCGGGACGAGCCACTGGATCAGCAGCGGGTTGACGGCGTACTGCAGCAACATCATGAACAGGGCGAACGCCACCGGGAACCACAGGGGGGCGCCGAGGAA
>JAUZEY010000379.1 GCA_030838785.1 Actinomycetota bacterium
GACCACGACCACGAGACCCACGACCACGACCACGGCACCGACGACCACGACCACGACCACGACCACGAGACCGACGACCACCACGACGACGACCAAAGGACCGACGACCACGACGACGACCACTGGACCGACGACCACAGGACCGACGACCACAGGACCGACGACCGCGACGACGGCCGGTCCCGGCACCGGCTCGACGTCCCCGTCCCCCGGCTCCCCGCCCCGCCGGGCTTGATGCCCAGCCGGTAGGTGATTGGCGCATCCTCCGTCGCGTATGGCGCGACGGAGGAGCGCAGGTTCTAGGCGTCAGGCGTCGAGGAGGACGGCGATCCGGTCGACGATCGTTCGCAGGGGGGTCCCGGAGCCGAACACGCCGCTCACACCCATCTCGGCCAGGGCCGGTTCGTCGGACGGGGGGATCGTGCCGCCGATCACCACCGGGACGCCCTCGGCGCCGGCCGACCGCAGCCCTTCCAGCACCGCCCGGCACTCCTCCAGGTGGTTGCCCGACAGGGACGACAGGCCGACCAGCGCCGGGTCCTCCTGGACGACGGCCGCCACCAGCTGGTCCGGCGTGGCGTGGCCGAGGTAGACGACCTCCATGCCGGCGTCCCGCAGGGCGTGGGCCACGACGATGACGCCCCGCCAGTGGGCGTCCATCCCGAGCTTCGCCACGACGGCCTTGCCGCTCAGCGGGGAGGACCCCGCCGCGGCTACCACCGCGCCGGCCCGCGCCGCAGCGCGGGCATGGCCGCCGCTACCACAGCGGGAAGTGCCAGCGGCCGAGCCGGTCGCGCAGGACCGTGCCGATCTCGCCCAGGGTGGCGTCGGCGGCCACGGCGGCCACCACCGACGGCATGACGTTGACGCCGTCGGTACAGGCCGAGCCGAGCGTCTCGAGCGCCGCGGCGGTGGCCGTGTCGCTCCGGCGGGCCCGCACGGCGTCGATCCGCCGCCGCTGGGCCTCCAGCGTCCCCGGCGGCAACTCGAAGGGCTTGACCTCGACGTGCCCGGGGTCGATTTTGGCCGCTCCCGCCGCCCCCGTCGGGGGGACACCCCCCGTCCCCCGGGCGCCGTCGTCGTCGAGCCCGGCGTTGATGCCGACCACCAGGCGGCGCCCGTCCTCCAGCTTCTGCTGGTCGGCGAAGGCCCGCTTGGACAGCTCGGTGTGGACCCAGGCCGCCTCGGTGGCCGCCACCAGCCCGCCCATCCCCTCGATGCGGTCGACCAACGCCGCCACCCGCTCCTCCATGGCGTCGGTCAGGTGCTCCACCAGGTAGCTGCCGCCCAGCGGGTCGGCGCTGCCCGCCACGCCCGTCTCCCACAGGAGGACGTGCTGGGTGTGCAGGGCGATCAGGGCGGCGTGCTCGCTGGGGATCGACAGCGCCTCGTCGTAGGCGTCGACGTGGAGCGACTGGGTGCCGCCCAGCACGGCCGACAGGGCCTGGATGGCGCTGCGGGCGATGTTGAGGTGCGGGAGCCGGGCGGTGGCCGTCACCCCGGCCGTTTGCACGTGGAAGCGGAACTTCTGCGCCGCCGGGTCCGACACGCCCAGGTCCTCGGCCACGAACCGGGCCCACATCCGGCGGGCGGCCCGGAACTTGGCGATCTCCTCGAAGAAGTCGGCGTGGGCGTCGAGGAAGAACGAGATCTTCGGCAGCGCCACCTCCGGCGCCAGGCCCCGGCCGATGAGCTCCCGGGCCGCGGCCCGGCCGTGGGCCAGGGTCAGGGCCAGCTCCAGGGGGGCGTCGGCTCCGGCCTCCCGGTAGTTGTAGCCAGTCACGCTGATCGGGTTCCAGCGGGGGAGCTCCCGGGCGCAGAACTCGGCCACGTCGCACTCGACCCGGAACGACGCCGCCGGCGGCAGCGCCTCGGGGGCGATGGTGATGGCCGTCTCCATGAGGAAGTCGTTCTGGCTCGTGCCGGCCAACGCCCGCCGGTCGTACCCCCGCCGTTCGGCCGCGGCGAGGTACATGGCCAGGTGGGGGGCGGCGCCGACCGGCTGCGAGGACACGAGCGACACACTCACCCGATCGAGCGGGATGGCCGCGAAGAGGTCGTCGAAGTCGTCGGCGACGTCGACGGCCACGCCGCCCCGCCCGACGTCGGACGCCGCCCGGGCGTCGTCGGAACCCACCGCCCGCAGGCTCGGGTAGTCGAACACGCCGTTGATCCCGGTGGCGCCCCGGTCGAGGAGCATCCGGTAGCGCTTGTTGGTGTCGGCGGCGGTGGCGAAGCCGGCCAGCTGGCGGAACGTCCAGGGCCGGGTGCGGTACATCTCCGGGTGGATGCCCCGGGTGAAGGGGTACTCGCCGGGCCGGCCGAGGCGCTCCTCGAGGCCCGGCGCCACGTCGGACGGGCCGGCCGCGGCCGGCATCGGGATCCCGGAGGCCGTGGTGTGCATCGGGGGAGGCAGGTGAGGCTCCCCAGTGTGGTCGCTCATCGGCTGCTTCCTACCCGATCACCGGCCGGCGGCCCACAGGGAGCCGGCCACGGCCAGGGCAGAGACGACCGCGGCCACCGCCGCCCCGTCGAGCACGGACCGGCGCGTCGTCGGCACCCGCAGCATGAACCAGCCGACCGCGGCCCCGCCGATCAGGCCGCCGAGGTGCCCGCCGATGGAGATCCCCGGAATCACGACGGTGAGCACCAGATTGACCGCGATCAGCCCGCCGACGCCGCTGTGCCACACGTTGACGCCCCGCTGGTGGAGGCCGACGGCCGTCGCCCCCAGCAGCCCGAACACGGCCCCCGAGGCCCCGCCGGTGAGGGCGTGGGGGGAGAGCAGCAGCGCCCCGAACGACCCACACAGCAGGGCGGCCAGGTACAGGGAGGCCATCCGGACCTCCCCGAGGGCCGGCTCCAGCATCTCGCCGAACCGGTACAGGATCACCATGTTGAACAGGATGTGGACGGCGCCGTAGTGGATGAAGCCGGAGGTGACCAGCCGGTAGAGTTCTCCCTGATGGACGTATGTGGCGGTCAACGCCAGTCGTGTGGTGAGCTGGCTCGCCCCGTCGCCAGTGAGGCTCCCCCCGGGCGACAGCGAGGTCAGCAGGAACACAGCCAGGTTGAGGCCCACGAGGGTCTTGGTCACGACGGGGCCGGCGCCGGCGGCCCGCTGCCGCACCCGCTGGGCGGCGGGCGGGCGGGCGGCCCTGACGCATTCGAAGCAGTGGGAGCCGACGGGCGCCTCGTGGAGGCACTCGGGGCAGGCCGGCCGGCCGCACCGGGTGCAGTTGCGCCCCGTGGGGCGGTCGCGATGATGGAAGCAGGTGGTGGTATCGACAGCCAGAGACTCTACGGCCGGAATATCGGACATAGACCGCGAACGAGGCGGAGCCGGGCTCCTTCCACAGAAGGTTCCCAGTATTCGCGCCGAAACTGCCGCCATGGGTAAAGCATCGACGAAGAAGCGAGTTCAGCGCGCCGGCGGCATGAAGAAGAAGTCCATCAGGGGCAAGCGGACGCCATACGGCTTCTACGCCCTGATCGGGATCCTGCTGGTGGCCGGGATCGGCGGGATCGCCCTGACCCGGAGCGGCAAAGCGGGCGCCGACAACTCGCGCCCCAACCTCTCCGACCACTGGCACACCGCCTACGCCGTCGACATCTGCGGCACCCTCCAGCCCAACATGGCCCAGCCCGCCAACCTGATCGGCCTCCACACCCACAACGACGGGCTGATCCACATCGAGCCCTACGTCACCGGCTCGATCCTCGACCGGGGCGCCAACGCCACCCTGGCCCGTTTCGCCGAGGGGGAGCCGGGCTTCAAGCTCAGCTCCACCGAGGTCCAGCTGCCCGGCGGCCAGCTGAAGAAGAACGGCGACCACTGCGACACCAAGGTCGCCCAGCTGACGATCCGGCAGTGGCCCGACGCCAACAGCGCCACCTTCAAGGACTACACGAACCCGAAGGACGTCAAGATCACCGACGGCGGGGCCATCACGATCGCCTTCGTCCCGACCGGCACCGACATCCCGAAGCCGACCACGATTCCCAACCTGTCCAACCCGAACGCCGG
>JAUZEY010000088.1 GCA_030838785.1 Actinomycetota bacterium
CGAACCGGCGGCCTCCGACTTGGAAGGACGGCGCTCTAGCCACCTGAGCTACACCCGCACGCAGGGCGAAGTCTAGCCACCCGTCGGGGAGGGGGGATTTGAACCCCCGACCGCCTGCCCCCAAAGCAGGTGCGCTACCACTGCGCCACTCCCCGTGCGTCCAGAGTACTGGGCGGCTCCGGCGCCGCTGGGCGGATCTGCGCCCGGTCGGGGTCCCGACCGACGATCATTACCCCAATCTGGGTGCGGGCCGCCGGCACCGACAATGCACAACCGGTGGCCAAGAGGCCGTCAATAGACTGTGACGATTTACGGCAAAGCCCGTCCGGCTAGGCCCGGTGCGGGGAATCGAGGCCGCTCCGGTTCAAGACTCCGATGTCGGCGGCGTAACGGAAGAGTTCCGCCCTCGTCCGGAAGCCGAGCTTCCCGAACAGCCGCGCCCGGCGGGACTCCACCGTGCGCAGGCTCACGGCGAGGAGCCGGGCCACTTCGGCGTTGGTGTGGCCGAGGGCCAGGAGCCGGAGCACGGCCAGCTCGTCCTCCCGGAGCATCGTCGATCGCTCGCCGGGCGTCCCGGCCGTGGCCAGTTGCGCCCCCAGCGCCGGCTGGAGGTAGCGGCGGCCCTCGGCCACCGACCGGACGGCGTCGACCAGCTCCAGGGCGGCGGCGTCCTTCGTCAGGTAGCCGACCGCGCCGGCCCGCAGGGCGAGGGCAGCGGCGTTGACGTCGTCGACCATCGAGAGGATCAGGATGTTGGCCGCCGGGGCATGACGGCGGACGGCGGTCACAACCTGCTCGCCCGAGGCGTCAGGGAGGATCAGGTCCGCGACCACGACGTCGTAAGTCACCGGGTGGGAGACGAACTCGGCGATGCTGGGCGACTCCCCGACGACGACCAGGTCGGCTTCGTCCTCGAGGAGCAGCCGGACGCCGGCCCGCACCACCGTGTGGTCGTCGAGGATGAAGACCCGTCGGGGACGCGGCGGGACGTCGAACCAGTTGGTCGGCATCAGCGGCTCTCGGGGGGCCGGGCGGCGACACCCTCCGGGCCGATCGGCGGGCTGCCGGGCGGCGGGACGGGGAGGCTGAGGCGCAGCGCCGCTCCCCGGCCCGGAGCGGAATCGATCTCGACGAATCCGTCGACGAGGCGGGCCCGCTCCTCCATGCACAGGAGGCCCATCCCGCTGCCGGCGGTAAGGGTGCGGAGGCTCGGATCGAACCCCGCCCCGTCGTCCTGCACCACGACCGTCAGACGCTCCCCGGAGTGCTGCAGCGAGATCGTCACCGTCGTGGCCGAGGCGTGTCGCATGACATTGGTCAATGCCTCCTCCACGATTCTGTAGACCGCCGCTTCGACCCGCAGGCCGAAGCGCGTCTTCACCTCGCCCGAGAGCTGGATCGACAGACCTGTCCGCGACCCGATCGTCGCCGCCAGCGACCGCAGCGACTCCGTCATCCCTTCCAGCGGGGCCGCCTGGGCCCGCAAGGACCAGGCGAGGGACCGCGTCGTGGCCAGGGCTTCGTCGGCCAGCACCCGCAGCGCGGCCAGGCGGCGGCGCTGACCCCCCTGCAGCTCTCCTTCGATCGACCGGGCGAACAGGCTGAGCGAGGTGAGGATCTGTCCGAGGCCGTCGTGCAGCTCGCGGGCGAAGTAGGCCCGCTCGTCGGGCTCGGCGTCGAGGATACGCACCTCGGACCGCCCTTCTTCGTTGGCGTTCCCGATGCGGGCGCTGACCCGGATCACGCCCGGGTGGTGCTCGAGCAGGTTGATGGCCACGGCGTCGACCGGCCACCACGCCCCCTCCCGGTCCCGGAACCGGAGGGTGGGAAGCTGCACCGGCACCCCGGGCTGCAGGATCACCTCGTGGAGCGCCGCTTCGGCCCGGGCTCGGTCGGCGGGGTGTACGAGATCGAGGCTCTGCACATTCTGCAGCTCCTCCGGATTCCAGCCGAACAACTGGGCCACCGGGCTGACGCCCACGAGGCGGCCCTCCCGGTCGCACGTGAAGTCGATCACCGGCCGCTGCTCCGTGCCGGGCCGCCACGGCGCCGACGACGTCGTCGTCTCGGCGCCCAGCACCTGGACGAAGAAGCACAGCTCGGCGCCCGTTTCGTCACGCAGCATCGTGGCGGCCACCAGCATGGGGATCGTCGAGCCGTCGGCGCCGATGGCGCGGGCCCAGATCCGGAAGCCCCGCAGCACGCCGGACCGGGCGTCTTCGAGTGCGGCCAGCACCGCGTGCCGGTCGTCGGGATGGGCCAGGTCCTCCACCGCCAACCCGGTGAGTTCGGCTTCGGATCGGCCGAGCAGACGGCACATGGCGGCATTGGCCCGCAGGAACCGCCGCCCCGCCGTGAGAAGCGCCAGCTCGGTGACGGCCTCCCGGAACGCCACCTCGAGGATCTTCCCCGTTGGCAGCGCGCCGTCGGAAAGGTCGATCTCGGGGACGAAAAACGGTTCTCGGGTCGGCCCTGCCTCAGCCACGGGCGAGCCCCTGTTTGGGGTCTGCCACTGTGGCTCGGGGCAGATCACCATTTCGGCCTGTCTCCTCGTCGGTCAGATCAATTTCCCGCCGTTGCTCCTTTGTCATCGTAGTGACGCCCATGGAGCCCGGAACAGAACTTCCAACGCGGACATTGACAGGAATCGCCGAGGATTCCTGCGGGAAAACCGCAACAGACCATTGGTCGCCCACGATCTGGAAGACGAGCGACGAAGCGGTTCGTGACGCACCCTTTGCCGCGACCAGGGACGAAACGCCCGTTTTCAGGCGAGGGCGCCGCCTAGAGCGTCGACGATACGGATGACCGCCTGGGTGTCGACCTTGGAGACGGGCTTCAGGTCGAGCTCCCGGACGGCCGTCTGTAGATCAGGGCCGACGTAGGCCGAGAAGAGCACGATCGGCTTGTCGAAGCCGTCGCCCCGCAACCGGCGGGCGGTGTCGATCCCGGTGAGACCCGGCATCATCTGGTCGAGGACGATCACGTCGGGCGGGGCGCCACCCTCCACCATCGTCAGGCACTCGTCGCCGGAGGCGGCGTAGTCGACCTCCCAGCCTTCGTGCTCGAAGATGGCGCGCAATAGCGTCCCAACCGAGAGATCGTCGTCGACGACGAGCAGGCGCATGGCTCCAAGACTACGGGCGCCGTTCGACGCCCGTCGATGCCGGTGCCGGGACGAGGGAGTCCACGAACGCCCTCACCCGCCCCTCCCCCAGGCGGCTGTAGACGCCGGGGTGCCCCGGCCGCCCGCAACCGAGCCCGAAACTGACGATCCCGATCTGGCGCAGCGTGGAGCCCCTCCCCACCAGCAGCGGTCCCCCGCTGTCCCCGAAGCAGGCGTCGGAGCCGCCCTCCACCGGGCCGGCGCCCACCATGTCGGAGGGGCGGAACGAGTCGCCGTAGGCGTCGGCCGCGGTCATGGCGACGTCGGGCTGGATCGGCACCCGGGCCGCCAGCAGGTCGTCTGACGCCATCGTGCCGGCTTCGCTGGTGACGCCCCACCCGACGACGGTGGCGGTGTCGCCGGGCTCCCACCGGGCGCGCTCCTCGGGCCGGACCGGCTCGACCGGCGTGATGCCTTCCACCGGGGCCGAGAGCCGGATGAGGGCCACGTCGGCACCGTGGGCGGCATCGCCGTCGTAGGCAGGGTCGATGCGAATCTCGGCCGGACGGCGGACCTGCCCGTCGCCGGCCGAGAGCCGGGTGGCGCCGACCACGACCCGGAGTCCGGCCGGGGTCTGGCCCTGCAAGCAGTGGGCGGCGGTGAGGATCCACACGTTCGCGACCAGGGACCCGCCGCAGAAATGGGCCGCAGCGCCGGTGGCCCCCACCCTCTGGAGGGAGACGAGGAACGGATAGCGGCCGGCGGTCACCGGCCGGCCGCCGACGACACGGGCGGAACCGGCGGGCCCCGGCGAGGCGAGCACTGGACGGAGGGAAAGGACAAGGGCGGCGAGGACGAGGGACGCCGCGACCCGAGGGCGAAAGCCGATCATGGGGGCCTCCTCGGGAAGCCGGGGACGTTGCCCGGCGGGGCGCACCCTAGGCCCGCCCCGCCTGCCGGAGCGAGCGAATTTCGGGCCTAGAGTCGGCGCTCATGCGAGTCGGCGCCCTCGAGATCCACCCCGTCCACGACGGCTGGGCCCGGATACCCGCCGCCGAGCTGCTCCGCTTCACCGGCGACCGGAGCGATCCCTGGCTGCCCCACGAACAGTTCCTCACCGCCGACGGCAGCCTCGAGCTGGCCATGGGCGGATTCCTGGTGCGGACGGGCGACCGGGTCGTGATCATCGACGCCGGCGTGGGCCGGATCGACAACGACAGGTACCACGGCGGGCAGTTCCTGGAGAGCCTGGC